>JAVCCW010000021.1 GCA_030765235.1 Candidatus Gorgyraea atricola
ACATTATCCACAGAATAAACAAAAAGAAAAAGTCGCCCAAAAAGAAAAAGAACTACTACTAACTGTAACATGAAAACAGGACATTTTAACTTTGGTAAGAACCGGACATTTTAACTTTGGCTTGACACTACCCCAAAAAACCCTTCCCATAGCTCCCTATCTATGATATAATCACAATAACACCAATATAGCTTTATTATACAGGCAAAGGCTATTTTTTTAGGTGGATTATTATGAGAATTGGAAAACTTATTTCAACGCTGATAATAATGACTTTTCTATGGCAGAATGTGGCATTTTGTTCTATAGAGAGAAAGTTTGTGCTTAGGATTCCTTTACGTGGCACAAAACTGATTGAAAAGGTTATAACTAAAAAAGAAAGAGCGAAATCTAGAGTAGGAAAATATATCTCAACCATTACACAAAAAGCAGGAGGCTTTTTCGAAAAGAAATCTAAGAAGAAAGGGCTGGATTTATCAGACCCTTATGCTGAGTTTTTTTCACAGAATATGGATTTAACAGGAAAAATTCTTTTAGAAATAGTAAGAGAGTTAGATAGAAATCCTTTAATATACAAAGAACTTACTTTTGAATTAGCAGCGTTGATGCTAAAGCTAGACGTCAATATAGCAAATCTTGTCTTTTTTGGTTATTCACTTGATATTCATTGCTACGAAGACTACAGAGAGCTTATGCCTATCTTTGGATTAGCGTTAGTTCTGGTTTCACATTTTAACCCTGAAACTGATATTTTTACCAATCCCATGGATAGTGCTGGGAATTGGAATGACCCTAAGCGGAATGTCAATAGAATAATAGGTTTTCTTAGAGAAGAGAAAAGGGCTATACGTTTTGTTGAGATATTTGAAGCTGATAGAGATGATAAAGGCCAGCCTTGGTTTATAGATTCTCAAATAGCTATTCTAGATGCACTTGAGGCTATTGACTACAAAACACCAGCAATTCTTAAAAAAGTAAAAACAAGACTTAATAAGTTAACCACAGATTCTTCGATGAGCGACATAGTTAAAGAAAGGTTAAAAGAAGTCATAGCTGTTTTAGAAGAAGGCGGAAAGAAATCTTTATATAATGAGCTTTACGAGCAAGCTATAAGAGAATTTGAAATTTATAAAGATAGTGTTGAGATAGAAGATTTATCAATTATTAAAATGATAAAGCATATAAAATCAAATATAAAAAAAGGAAATTTTGGCTTTTTTGAAAGAGAAGACCTTGAGGCATATTTTGGTGATCTTGGCAAAAGACGTGACCCAGTAGACATTTATGAAGCAGGCAGTGCTTATAAAAAGAACGAAGCTAAGCTTAAAAAGGAAATAGATTTAGTTCGTATTGATTATGACAAGGCTATAGAGTTTCTCTCAAAAGCAGAAAATTTTGAAAATGTAAAGAAAATGCTAGAGGTTTTAGTGCAACAGCGAATTGCATCGCAAAAGTTATAGATTTGGGGATAAGTGGGGACGTCCTATTTGGGGACACCCTGCGAATTAAAATTCATTCCTATTTTTAATACCCAAGGTTTTTTAACGCGAATGGGTCTTTGCGCCAGTTTTCGTAGACTTTTACCCAGAGGTCGAGGAATACCTTTTTTTGCAGGAGGGTTTCGATTTCTTTTCTTGAATTTTCACCTATCTTTTTTAGCATTTGCCCGTTTTTCCCGATTATTATGGCCTTTTGGTTTTTTCTTTCCACGTAGATGTGAGCCCTGATGTAGCAAAGGTTTTTATTTTCTCTCTCTTTCATCTCTTCCACAGTTACTGCTATTGCATGTGGTACTTCCTGATGAGTCAGCTCCATTATCTTTTCTCTTATGAGTTCCTGGATAAGGAAGCGTTCGCTTTTGTCGCTCAACTGGTCTTCCGGAAATAGGGGATAGCCTTGTGGCAGATATTCCAGGATCTTTTTGAATACGATTTCAGTCCCATCTTTCTTAGACGCGGCTATGGGGATTATCTCTTTAAAGGAAAATTTCGTAGCCTCTTCAATAACTGGAAGCACTAGTCTTTTATCGATCTTGTCCATCTTATTTATGATGAGAAGGGTTTCTTTTTCAGGAGGGAGTTGCTGGAAGATTGCCTTATCCTCTCTAGTGATACCGCTATATGCATCTATCAGCATGAGCACCAGATCTACTTCGAGCAGTGTTGCCGCCGCCTTGCGTACCATTGTTTTTCCAAGAAGCGTGTTTGGCCTGTGCATGCCTGGCGTGTCTATAAAGACTACCTGAAACTCTTTGCCAGAGATTATGCCCTGTATATTATCCCGCGTGGTCTCTGGTTTTTTTGACACAATGCAGAGCTTCTCCTTTACGAGCGCGTTAAGAAGCGTGGACTTCCCCACATTGGGCCTACCGATTATAGCAACCTTCCCTGCCTTAAACATGCCTATATTATACATGTATGTGGTATAATAGGAAGGAAAATGAGTGAGGACATGGGTTACCCCATTCCAAATTCTGAGTGATGCGTAATTTATTTTTTTGGAACTACTTGCGTGCAATTCTAATAAATTGTTCGAAGATCTTTAAGAATTTGGAACGGGGTTCAATTCGCACAGCAACTTATGTTCTCTCACTGCGTTCGTTCCATAAGTTGCGTGCTCATTGAAGGAGGCTACTATGAAGGCATTTTATTTTGCGTTGGCTACAGCAGTGGTGTGGGGAATTGTGCCGATTCTGGAAAAGATGGGTGTGGCGAGAATAGCGCCGCTTGCAGGGGTCATGATACGTTCGTTAGGAGTGATTATAGGTGTGACTTTTCTGGCTGCGTTCAACAGTCAGACCTTTAAGGCTGCCTTAAAAGCAGACCCGCGCACAATATTTTTACTTGTGCTGGGTGGATTTATGGCGAGCATACTCGGTCAGATACTTTTCTATAACGCGCTTAAGACTGGTGAAGCCTCAAAGGTCGTTCCTATAGCAGGCATATATCCCCTGGTTGCGTTTTTGTTAGGGGTTTTATTTTTGGGAGAAGCCGTTACTGTTGCAAAGATGGGCGGTGTGATCTTTGTGATCCTGGGTCTATTTTTGCTGAGGTAGATCTCCTTCGTTTACCTCGATCCTTTTTATCATATTGGATTGACGGTCACTTATATCAAATACAACATCAAGCTCTCCGTCTGAATCCTCGTCCCTTTCCAATTTTATAACCCTGCCGTCGCGATATTGGCTTCGCTGGTCTATCTTGCCGTCATAGTCGCTGTCTATTTCAAATTTGGTGCGCTGGCTATATTCATACCAGGATCTCATATCAACATTTCCATCAAAGTTTAGGTCGATCTCCGTTACCTTTTTGCCTTTTTCTCCATATATAATCCACATATCCAGCGCGCCATCGTAATTTCTGTCAGTTTCTATCTTTACAGGCCGTTCATTCTCAAAATATATCCATAGATCAGTTTTACCATCTTCGTTTTTATCTTCTTCTTTGACCTCTGCGGCATTTGCCACTGGCGCCAGAAGGAACATCATTATAATTAGTCTAAGGATCGTCGTTTTATACATATTTGCCTATTCCAATAAATTATGATACAATCATTCTTATATACATTATATATGAAAAAAGTCAGGATTGCAATTGCGCAGATAAATACCATTGTAGGGGATCTGGTAGGCAATACAGAGAAGATACTGTTCTGTCTAAATGAGTCACTCAAAAAGCGCGCAGACATTGTTGTGTTTCCAGAACTTTCCATAACAGGATATCCACCTGAAGGCCTTGTCTTAAAACCGCATTTCGTAAAAGAAAATCTTAAATGTCTAAATGTGATCGCAAAGGCCGCAAAAGACATCATAGCGATAGTCGGATTTGTGGACCAAAAGGCCAAGGATCTATATAATAGCGCCGCAGTTATAAATAATAAAAAAATAATCCACGTATATCATAAAAGACATCTTCCAAGCTACAGCGTATTTGACGAAAAGCGATATTTTAAGCCTGGCAGAGAGAATGCTCTTTTAAAGGCGAAAGGCTATTCTTTTTCAGTAAATATATGTGAAGACATTTGGACGAAAGAAGATGCTAAAACAAAAGCACTTATAAAGCGCGCGGATTTTCTAATAAACATCTCTGCCTCTCCGTATCATATTGATAAAATAGAAGAGAGGGAGAAACTGTTGCTTGCCAAGGCCAAAAGATTCAAGACGTCTATAATCTACTGTAATCTCATTGGTGGACAGGATGAACTTGTGTTTGATGGCCGCAGCGCCATATTTGGAAAATCCAATAAAATTATAGCAAAGGCCAGGGCCTTTGAAGAGGATTTATTGATAGTCGATTTGCCAGAGTACCTCCGCAACCCCGGAGGTTGCCATTCTGGCAACCTCCGGGGTTGCGGAGGTATGACAAAGATTGAAGAGATCTATTCAGCGCTTGTACTGGGACTGCGTGATTATGTCAGAAAGAATAATTTTAAAAAAGTGGCGTTTGGGCTTTCAGGAGGCATAGATTCTGCACTAGTTGGCGCACTTGCAGTTGAGGCCCTGGGCAAAGCGAATGTCCTGGCGCTTTCCATGCCATCGAAATACTCTTCAGCAGCCACTCAGCAGGATGCTGAAGGGATTGCAAAGAGTCTCGGTGTTAGATTTGCAAAGGTTCCAATAGATAGCATATTTAATGCATATAATAATACACTCCAGACCCACTTTGCCGGCATGGATCCTGATATAACAGAGGAGAATATCCAGGCAAGGATACGCGGGAATATTCTTATGGCGTTTTCAAATAAATTCGGATACCTTGTTCTCAATACAGGCAATAAGAGCGAGACAAGCGTAGGGTATTGTACTCTATATGGAGACATGGCAGGTGGATTTGCCGTGATAAAGGATGTACCTAAGAATCTTGTTTATGAATTAGCGAGATTTGTGAATAAGAAAAAAGAAATTATTCCAAATAGCGTCTTTAAGAGGCCGCCCTCAGCAGAGTTAAGGCCAGGCCAGAAGGATCAGGATAGCTTACCGCCTTATGATTTAGTCGACGCTATAGTCGATCTATACGTAGAAAAGGACAGATCTTTCAGCGATATTATGAAGAAATTAAAGAATAAAGATATTGTCAAAAAGGTTTTAAGTATGATTGATATGAATGAATATAAGCGTCGTCAAGCACCTCCTGGAATAAAAATAAGTCCTCGAGCTTTTGGAAAGGACAGGCGCATGCCTATTACGAATAAGTATAAGGGAGGCAGTATATGAAAGGACAAACCAACGAAGAGGTTTTTATAAATGTGGTCAAAAGGATTAATCTTTATTTAATTATACTAGGTGTAATTTTTCTTGTATATTTTTTAATTCAGATTAAAGTGAATGTATTTTTGTTTCTGCTGGCGCTCTTGAATGTAGGCTTTGCGCTCCTTTCCCACAAGCACCTTATAATAACGAATAGGCTTGCGATTGAGCTGAGGCGCGCAAAAGAATCGCTGGGTGATATTTCAAAAGAGATGAAGGACATACATCCGGACTTACATGCATAGGCGCTTACATTCGATACTCCTAATACCCTTCCTTTTTTTAAGTCTATTTAGCTTTTCAGAGAAAGATGTTTCTATCAGCGCAGAGTCAGCTGTACTTATGTCGCCGATAATGAAAAGAATAGTGTATTCTAAGAATCCTAATCTTAGACTCTCACCCGCCTCTACAACAAAGATAATGACCGCAATTGTAGTTTTAAAAAACTCCTCTCTCGATAAAGAGGTTACTGTCAGCAAGCGTGCCGCTTCAATGGAACCATCCAAGGTCTATATAAAAAAAGACGAGATCTATCTAACAGGGGATTTGCTTAAGGCTTTACTTTTGAACTCTGGAAATGATGCGAGCGTTGCACTTGCCGAGAACGTTGCAGGGTCAGAAGAGGAATTTGTGGAGATGATGAATAAAGCCGCGAAGGGCATAGGGGCTAAAAATACGCATTTCAAGACATCCAATGGTCTTCCTGCAGAAGGCCAGTATTCTACAGCATATGATCTGGCCTTAATAGTGCGCGAGGCAATGAGGCACGAGGAGATTGTTGAAATAATGAAGAAAAAGACGGATCAGATAAAAGAAGTCAGAACCGGAAGGGTTATAAAATTAAGAAGTCACAACAAGAGTCTATGGAAGGATACGCCCTATAAGATGTTAGGAAAGACAGGTTATACCAAAAAGGCAGGCAGTTGCTTTGCAGGATATATAGACTATAATAGATGGAGAAGGCTTATCATAGTGATTTTAAAGAGCAAGACTAAATGGCAAGACCTGGGAGTATTGGCAGAGGCTGCATTGTGAGAAAATCTTTGATTTTAATAATTTTTATATTTTTATTTTGCCGCATATCTATTGCAGCGCCAGTGTACGGGACACACATGCCTAAAGAAAGGCGTTTTACATGCGGGCTAGAAGGGAATTTTATAGTCGATAGGAACCTGGATAATGACGAAGGCGCGACAAGCGGTGATAGATATTTTTTTACTCTCTCGTACGGTATTTTTTCATGGCTCTCGTTTGACGGGAAAATAGGCGTTGGTGATGCAGGCTGGCATAGGATCGGAGCGGATGATCTGAGTTATGCTACTAATTTCGCAGGCGGCTATGGATTTAGGGTGAGAGGATATGAAATAGAGGAATGGGGCATAAAGAGCGTCGCGGGTTTCCAGCATATAAGTGTACATTCTGATGCAAAGAATCAGGGCGGGGATAAACATGATGCAATAATAGATGAGTGGCAAGGCTCTTTGGTTGTTTCTAAGGATATAGGGAGCCTTGTGCCGTATTTCGGCACAAGATACGGCACAGTTGATTTTATAAAATGGCTGAACGAACATGACCGCAAACGCATCCAGTCAGAAAAATACTATGGCCTTATCATAGGCTTAGATTATTGGCTCAGCGACAAAACAAAGATAAATTTAGAATGTGATTTTCTGGATGGCGAGGAGTTCGCGCTAGGTTTTAGCCGTGATTTTTGACAACCTTTTATTTCAATAATTCCTTCGAGAATATATTGTCAAGGCCAAGGATGCATGCCGGGTCTAAAGATTTTTTTAAGGCTGCCATTTGCTCGATATTCTTTTTTCCGTACATGGCCTCGAGAAATGCGTGTTTTAGCTTTCCTATACCGTGCTCCGCTGAAACTGTACCGCCTAAGCTAACAGCCTTTTTTACAAAATCCATATAGATAGATCTACTCTTCGCAAATTCTGCCTCGGTCTTTGGGAGCATGTTTACATGCATGTGATTTTCACCTATATGGCCGAAGATTACAAATGCGATTTTTGAAGGGATAAGCCTTTCTTTATAGAACGCGAACATCTCAGGGAAAGACCCTTCAGGCACAGCTATATCTGTGCCGACCTTTGGAAGTTTATTTGTTTTTACTATCTCGTTTATCATCTCAGGTAGGGCATGTCTGAATTCTCTTAATTTTTCTCTTTCTTTTTCAGAATCCGCGAAGAAGGATTTTTCTGCGAGGGCGCTATGTCTTTCAAGTAGCCCCATCCATGATTCTGTGATAGAGGCCTCATCTTCTTTTTTATAGTCCTGCTCGAAATATACCATTGCCTTAGAGTCTGTGGGTATGTTTTTATGCTTTTGCCGTAGCAGGTCCAGAGAATTTTCATCCATGTATTCCAGAGAGAGGGCCTTTCTGGTCTTAGCGTCTTTTACAAAACTCAAGGCGTCTTTTTCGCTTGGAAAGAAGCTGAAAAAACTCATTACAGCTTCAGGCGTTTTGCCAAGCAAGAGAGATACCTCTGTAATGACTCCCAGCGTTCCTTCATGCCCAATGAATAAGTCTATCATATCCATATTATCTTTTACGTAATAGCCTGCGGCGTTTTTTATAGCAGGCATGGAATACGTCGGTATCATTAATTTCAATTCTCTTTCCTTAAATTTTAAAGATATATTCTCACCTTTTTTAATAAAAAATTCCCCGCGCTTTATATTCAGGATGTCGCCGCTTGAGAGCATTATTTTTAATTTTTTTACATAGTTGCGCGTGGGTCCGTATTTAAAACCTTTTGCGCCTGACGCATTTGTTGAAATCGTACCGCCTACAAATGCATTTGGCTCTGTGGGGTCAGGCAGGTACATAAGACCTTTTTTAGAAAGCTGTATTTGTAATTCTGATAGCCTTACGCCTGTCTGGACTGTTGCTATAGAGTTTTTTTCATCTATGTCAATTATTTTATTAAGCGAATCTGTGGCGAGAATCGAGCCTCCAAATGGAACCCTTGCGCCAGTCACGCCTGTACCACCGCCTGAGACAGTCAGTGGAGTATTTCTACTTGAGGCATCCCTGAGGATATCAATTGTATCTTTCTCATCCTCGGGTATTAAGACCTCGTCGGCATAACCCCCTCTCAATCCTGATTCATCCTCAAAATAAGACTTGATAATATCCGCATCTCTCTTTATAATCATAGCTATAATCTAACACACGAAGGAAATATTTACAATGGCGACTTTTTTAAGTTTGATTATTGGCGCATTAGCAGGCGTAGCCAGTGGTTTTTTTGGCATAGGCGGGGCAGTAATAATAGTGCCGATGCTAGTGTATCTATTTAAGTTCCCGCAGCATTATGCGCAGGGCACTGCACTTGTTGCGCTTCTTCTGCCTATAGGTGTCCTGGCAGTCATCCGATATTACCATGCAGGAAATGTAAATATAAAGATGGGCCTGTTTATAAGTCTTGGATTTTTTATAGGCGGATTTTTAGGAGCGCATTTAGCGCATTTATTGCCGCAGTTGGTCCTTAAAAGGCTTTTTGGAGTCTTGCTCTTAGGTCTTTCTGCATACATGCTGATAGGTAAATAATGATAAAACCTAATCCTTTTACACCGCAGTCAGGATGGGAGCCGCGCATATTTGGCGGCAGAGAAGAGAACCTTTCTCTTTTTAAATCCAATCTGGAGAATGCGATTTCAGTCAGGCCAAATCATTTAGTTGTACTGGGAGAGTGGGGTATAGGCAAGACCTCTCTTCTTAAGCAGTTCAGGAGGATCGCCCAGGAGCAAGGGTATCCATCATGTTTTTGTTCCCTTTCGAGATTTACAAAGAATGACAGGCCTTTAAACGCCATTCATCTTATTGCTGAAGAGATGCTCATGGGTTTTCCAAGCTCTGGCGCAGATTCAGAAAAATTCCTAAAGGAATTTTCTAAAAGAAAATCGCTTGCTCAGGCGCAGACGCATTTCACAAAATTTCTTCTAGAGCTCTGGAAAACGCTGGATACAAAACTGGCAGTGGTTATGCTGGATGACCTGCAGAATCTTTTGCCTATCTCGAATACGATCGATATCTTAAGAGCTGTCCTGAGTAAGGATGAAGTCATTCGCAATACGCGATTTTTATTCGTACTTTCTTCTACACCAGCTGGTTGGTCGAGCTTTTTAGATAAACACGACCCTGTGGGCAGGTTTTTCAGAAAACGCATGAATGTTGGGAATCTGGATAAGAAAGAGGTCGCGGGGACTGTTAGTCAGACTTTGCAGGATACAGGCGTAGATTTTGAAGAAGGCGTAAAGGATAAGATATTTGATCATACAGGCGGCCATCCTTATGAGGTGCAGCTTTTATCCAGTCACCTATATGACGGGCAAATAGAAGGAAAGGTGGGGCACCAGGTGTGGGATAATGCGCTTGGCAGTACCTTGAAGGAACTGGGAAGAGATTATTTTAATACATTGTTTTCCAGGGCGAGCGACAGAGAAAGGGATCTATTAAGGATGCTCTCTGAAGAGAAAAAGCCGCTTTCCCTAAAGGATTTCAGGACGATGATGATAGTAGGCAAGCACGCGAAAAAGTTTCCGGTCGCGAACATAAAGAATTTTCTTTACAGATTGGAAGAAAAAGGCATTATAAGTAGGAATGAAAAAGGGAGTTTTGACATCCCTGATCGGATGTTCAGGGAATTTGTTTTAAGAAAGGAGAACGAGAAATGAAGGTCAAGGTAGATGCAGAGCTGTGTGTTGGTTGTGGTTTATGCGTTAATACGTCTCCAGAGCTCTTTGAGATGAAAGAAGATAAGGCAATTCTAAAGACAAAGACAGACTCAGTCCCTGCTGGACAAGAAGAATCCTGCAAGCAGTCCAAAGACGAATGCCCTGTCGATGCGATTATTATAGATTAATTTTTCTTAGACAAGATCCTTCGGAAGCAGAAGATGGCGAGAGATATGATGCTTATCCACGATATAGAGAGTATCAGCCAGCCAAATACGTTCATTTCTTAGTCTTTCTTCGCGCTCGTTTTTTCCACGCGATTCTAACCATAATACCAAGCGTCAGAAACATACCTATAAGCATAAGCCGTATACCTAATACATACGGCTTATCTACTTCGCTTA
The DNA here is from genome assembly GCA_030765235.1 of Candidatus Gorgyraea atricola. NCBI lineage: Bacteria > Pseudomonadati > Candidatus Omnitrophota > Candidatus Gorgyraea > Candidatus Gorgyraea atricola. The sequence goes on from JAVCCW010000021.1 coordinate 10,342, forward strand.
TACCCTTCATCATTATTGTAGGAATACCATGCTGGTAAAACCAGAATCCAAGTATACAGAATAAAAATAAAGGCGTTATGTATTTTATTATGAACTTGTAGATCTCTGGTATCTTAAGGTCTGCGCCGTGATGCATCTCTTCCCAAGCCTTTTCTATGCCAAATACCCAGCCGAAAAGGATTGTTTCAATTGTAGCGAAAAGTACGAGGCAGAATGTGCCTCCCCAGAAATCTAATTCGTTCACTGCGCCGTGTTTTAAAAATAATATAGCTGGCTGACAGAGTATAAAAGAGATTATGCCAAAGATAATGACTGCTTTTTTCTTTGAGATATTGAACTCATCCTCGAGAAACGCGATGCTGGGCTGCGCAAGAGATACAGAAGATGTAATACCTGCCAGGAATAAAAGTGTAAACCACATACATCCAAAAAACGCGCTCAGCGCGATCTTCTGGAATATTAGAGGCATTGTGACAAACCCGAGATTAAACGCGCCGCCTGCCGCAATAGCCTGTATCTTGTGCGGTCCAAAGAATATGTACGCCGCTGGTATTATAATGGACGAGCCAAGTATGATCTCGGCAAATTCATTTGTGCTCGCGGCTGTCAGGCCTGAGAGCGCGACATCATCTGTCTTTTTAAGGTAGCTCGCGTAGGTCAATATTACGCCTATACCTACGCTGAGCGTGAAGAATATCTGTCCAGCTGCCGCGAGCCAAACCTTCGCGTTTTTTAATGAAGCAAAATCAGGATTCCATAGGAAACCCAAGCCATTTACTATATTCCATTCGGGCCTTGATGGATCAGGTGTACCTAAGGTCAAGACCCTTACAGCTATTATTATGCCGAATATTAAAAGCGCTGGCATTGCGATCTTGCAGAGCTTTTCAATGCCTCCGGAAATGCCTTTATAGATGATAAACATGTTGATGATAAATGTTATGAGGAAGAATAGATACGCGGATTGCATATTTGAGAAAAACTGGTTTTTCTCAATGCCTTGGAACCCGCGTAAGAGCGACATCATGCTTTCCTGGTCAGCAAGCTGCCCGTATTTCCCAACTGCTGAAAAAACAGCATAGGCAAGTGTCCATGACGCGATATAGTTATAGTAGATGAAGATTACAAGTGGGCCAAAGATCCCAATAATACCAAAGTATTTTATGAAGCGGTTTTTCTCCCACATGGTATTAAAGATCCCGGGCGCGGTGCCATGGCCAAACCCGCCGCCAAGTCTCCCAACTGTCCATTCTATCCACATTAGCGGTATGCCGAGTAGAAGAAGAGAGATAAAATAAGGTATCATGAACGCGCCGCCGCCATTCTGCGCAGCCTGCACAGGAAACCTCAAGAAGTTCCCCAACCCCACAGCACTCCCAGCAACAGCCATGATAATACCAATCCGAGATTTCCAACTATCCCGCTTTCGCATATAGAAAAGTATACTTATAAAATCCTTATCTGTCAAATCCTCTAAAGTAGACAAAACAGTCAGTGACTGTTTTGTCTACTTTAGGGAGAACAGAGGGGCTTTGCTTGACATATGTGGTAGATAGGTTAGAATATTATATATATGTCAGGGTTTGATAAATTCTATAAAGAACTTAATGTAGAGCAGAAGATGGCTGTAGATACAGTGGATGGGCCGGTGTTGGTCCTTGCCGGGCCTGGGACTGGGAAGACTCAGCTTTTATCTGTTCGTGCCGCTAATATTATCCGTACGGAAAAGGTCCTGCCTGAGAATATTCTGATTCTTACCTATACAAATGCCGCTACAAAGACCATGAAGGAGCGTTTGGCAAAGATCATTGGGTTTAAGGGCTATGACGTGCATGTTTCTACCTTCCATAGTTTCGCTAACTCCATAATACTTGATTCAGAAGAGGCCTCGAATTATATCCAGGAGAGGATTCAGATCACAGATATCGAGAATCTAAAGGCCATAGAATATGTACTGGATCATTCTAAGGATGTTTCTGATATAAGGCCTTTTCGCGCGCCATATACATACGTTAGGGAGATACAAAAAAGGATAAGCGACCTTAAGAGAGAAGGCATAAGCCCGGAAGAATTTTCTAAATACGTTAAAGACATAAAACCTGACAATGTATATGTTGAGCAAAAACATATCCCGCGCATAAAGGCACTGGCAATCGTCTATAGCCAGTATGAAAAACTCAAGGAAGGAAAAAATAAAGACATATTCGACGAGCGCGGGAGATATGACTATGACGACATGATCATGATCGCGATGGACGCGATAAATAAAGAAAAGCTACTTAAAGAAAAATATCAGCAGCTTTATAAATACATAATGGTGGACGAGTTCCAGGACACAAATGGCGCACAGCTTAAATTCTTATTCTCTCTTATAAAGGATGCGCATTCTAATCTCTGCTGCGTAGGAGATGATGACCAGTCTATCTATCGGTTCCAGGGCGCAAGCATCGCTAACTTTAAAGAACTAAAAAAGAAATTCAAGGATCTGAAAACAATTTCCCTTAAAGACAATTACCGCTCAGTAAAAGAGATCATAGACCTTTCGCAGAACCTCATAAAAGAACTTCCTCAAAATGAGCGCATAGGAGAAAAATCCCTTATATCAAAAGTAGATTTTAAGAAAAAATCAATAGAATACAGGGAATTTACCGCTAATGAAGAAGAGCTCTGTTTTATCGTCGAGCGGATAAAGCAGTTATGCGCTAAAGAAAAAGGCCTTTCTTACGACGACATTGCGGTATTAGTAAGAAAGAGAAGCCTGATCCCGAGGATAATAGACGCGTTGCTTCAGGCAGGCATCCCGTATGCTACTGATGGGAAAGAAGACATAAGAAGCGAGATGCGCGTAAGACAGATGCTGGATATCCTGGAGCTTGCGAGCATTGAACCTCAGGATTTTGGGGAAAGAGACAGGATCTTATATAAGATCCTCATAGCTGATTATTTCGAGATCCCGCACAAGGATATCCTGGATTTTATAAACAAGGTCAATAAGAAAAAGAAAAATAGAGAAAATGTTACGCTTCTCTCAGAATTTTTTAAAGACAAAGATTTTAAAGATACAGCTGCCATAATAGAAAAATTCTTAAAAGAGAGTCTGTTTAAACCTGTGCATGCAGTGCTCATGGAATACATCAGGGACGCAGGGATCTATAAATATATCCTTAAGACCTACGACAAGGATGAAGTCTTAAGGATCAGGCAGGTACGCGGCCTTGCTTCGTTCGTAAACATGGTAAAGGAATATGATCTTTCAAATCCTGGCATAGATTTGAAGAAATTCATAGAGGAGATCAAGACGCGCAACGAACATAATCTCGCTATCCAGGGAGAGCTTGTCACAATGACGCAGAATGGCGTAAGGATCTTTACTGCGCATGCCTCAAAGGGGCAGGAATTCCACAGCGTGATAATTCCTTTTTGCCTGCAGGACGATAGCTGGCCCATAAAACCAATGCCTGATAAGATCCCTCTTGGACCTGAGATACTGGGAGGCATTGAAAAGGTGGATAGTAAAGAAAGAATAAAAAAGTTGAGATTCTATGACGAGACAAGACTTTTTTATGTGGCCATAAGCAGAGCAAAGAGCAATATACTTTTTACATGCAGCCCTAAAGAGAACAAGATCTCCAGTTCGTTTATCCATAGATTGGATCTAGAGACCAAGGAGAACTTCTTTAAGGAGGAGGATGTACTGGCCGGATCTTTGATCAAAGCGGATTTTAAAGATCCTTTTGTAGGCACTGAGAAGATCCTGGGTGATATGGTCAAGGATATGACTTTGAATCCCACAAGCATAAATAACTATCTATACTGCAGGAGAAAATTTCTCTATGACAATGTCCTGATGCTTCCAGGCGCAAAGAAACAGAGCCTGATCTTTGGTAATGCAGTGCATGAGGGCCTGGAGCATGTGTACGGGCATTTTATGAAGACAGATAAATTTCCGGATTTTCAGTTTTTTAAAGATAGATTTTCTGACGCGTTGAAATACCAGGGCCCTGAGAAGGCAATAGAGCTTCGCTGTAAAGAACAGTTCGAGGGGTTGAGGAGATTTTTTAGCAGGATATCTTCAAATCCTGTCAAGCCTATTGGTCTGGAGAATCGTATGCCAATAAATATTGACGGCATTATCATTACTGGAAAATACGATAGATTAGACATAGAAGACAATAATGAAAAATCACTTCGCGTAGTAGACTATAAAACAGGCCAGCCAAGGAATCATGCAAAGGGTATCTTCCAGTGCAAGAGCCTGGAGGATGAATCCTGCGATGGTTATCTTCGTCAGCTCGCGTGCTATAAACTTTTATACGAAAAGGACAAGACGCGAAAGGACAATGATCTATTTGTGAGTCATGGCGTGGTGATATTCGTAGAGCCTGCAAAAGAGGATGTGCGCAGTTATGGAATAAAAAAGGGCGAGCCCACTGAATTTAAGGTCGAACTCAGGGAAGAAATGGTAGATGAAATGGTAGGCATAATAAAGAGTGTTTGGGCAAGCGTGCAGGATCTGCATTTTGAAAAATTAGAGGAACGCGACAAGAAAAAATGCAACTGGTGTGACTTTGATCACATATGTTGGAAATAAGGGGGATTTCATGAGGAGATTTTTTATTATTTTTATGACAGCAGTTTTAATCTCGGGTTGCAATATTGTTCCTAAGTCGATGCAGTACCAGAAAGAGGAAGAAAAGACTATAGGCAGCGTGGATGTGGTCAATCCTCTTGTGGAAGAGGCGCAGATCGTGCTGGATAGTCTAGGATATAACGCCGGGACCATGGATGGCAAAATGGGCAAAAAGACCAGACAGGCCATAAAGGAATTTCAGGAGTCCATAGGCTTGAGGAGCACAGGTTATATTGATAAACGCACCTGGATGGCAGTAGAGGATATAATGAGAGAGAGTGAGAGGCGCGACCTGAAAAAGGATTATAATATAGAGGTGAGGAGCCCGTATTTAGAAGAGATCTATGATTCTGAGAGTAAGTTAGGAGTTACAACAAGACAAATACAGACTGCTTTAAAAAATGCCGGATTTGACCCAGGCACTATAGACGGGAAATCAGGACCAAGGACGCAGCAGGCAATAAAGGAGTTCCAGCGCACAAAGGGCCTGAAGATAGATGGTAAGGTCGGTGCGCAGACATGGACAGAACTGGGCAAGTATCTTAAATAAACTTTTAGTCTTGCGATAAGTTGACACAGTTTAGGGGGGTGAGTTTGATGAACTATATAAAGACGGGCATGCTATTGGTTCTTTTGACAATGCTCTTTGTATGGATAGGCGGTTATTTCGGGGGTCAGTCTGGCGCGACGTTCGCATTTGTGTTTGCGCTTTTGATGAATTTTGGCGCGTATTGGTTCAGCGACAGAATAGTACTTGCCATGCATAAGGCCAAAGAGGTTTCTCCGAAGGAAGTACCTGAACTCTATAACATAGTCAGGGAGCTAAGTTCCAATGCAAAGCTTCCCATGCCAAAATTATATATAACGCCGCAGAATTCTCCAAATGCCTTTGCAACAGGCCGTAACCCAAAGCATTCAGCAGTATGCGTTACGCAGGGCATTCTGAATCTCCTGAATCGCGAAGAATTAAAAGGAGTTGTAGCTCATGAATTGTCACATATAAAAAATAGAGACACGTTGATAATGACTGTTGCAGCGACTATTGCAGGGGCGATTACTATGCTTGCATACTGGGCAAGATGGGTCGTGATATTAGGAGGAAGAGGAAGAAATAGAGACAGCAATGTCATTGGATATCTTTTTATGCTTATAGTTGCGCCAATCGCGGCAATGCTTATACAGCTTGCGATATCGCGCTCCAGGGAATACGCGGCTGATAAAAGGGCCGCGTTTATTGCGAGAGACCATATAGGTCTTGTAAATGCGCTTTTAAAATTAGAAAAAGGCGCACAGGCTCATCCTATGCAGGCAAGCCAGGCCACAGCGCATCTTTTTATAGTAAATCCATTGCGCGGCCAGGCACTGGCAAGACTTTTCAGCACGCACCCGCCAATACAGGAGAGAGTAAAGAGGCTGAAGAATATAAATCTATAGCTATCGGAAGTTACTTAATGTTATGGAATGTTTCGTAAGGTTATGGAAGGTTACAAAAAATACTGTGATTTAAAGATTTTTTATGCAACTTTCCATAACATTCCATAACTTTCCGAAACCTTAAGTAACATCCTAATTGCTAAAAAACTGGGAGGGTGAATATGGTAGAGTTTAGTCCTAAATATGGACAGGATATCAGGGAGATCAATGAAAAAGTCAAACAGGCTAGTCTTTTTGTGCAGCAGATCAATGCGGAGCTTTCAAAGGTCATTGTTGGCCAAAAGTATGCAGTAGACAGGCTCATGATAGCGCTTCTTGCCAACGGCCATATATTGATCGAAGGTGTGCCGGGCCTGGCAAAGACGCTTGCCGTCAAGACTCTTTCAAACTGCATCCAGACAAAATTCCAGCGTCTTCAGTTTACACCTGATCTATTGCCGGCTGATTTGATCGGTACGCTTGTGTATAATCCAAAGGATGGTAAGTTTACCACGAAAAAAGGCCCTATCTTCGCAAATCTGATTCTGGCAGACGAGATAAATAGGGCGCCAGCAAAAGTACAGAGCGCGCTTTTAGAGGCAATGCAAGAGCGTCAGATTACGATAGGAGAGAATACTTTTAAATTAGATGATCCATTTCTTGTCCTGGCCACTCAGAATCCAATAGAACAGGAAGGCACATACCCTCTTCCGGAAGCGCAGATCGATAGGTTCATGCTCAAGATAAAAATGGACTATCCTAATAAAAAAGAAGAAAAAGAGATCATGGAGCGCATGGCAGGGCATGTACCAGCTGAAGTACGATCGATTGTTTCTCCAAAAGATATCATAAAGGCAAGAGAGATAGTCAGCCAGGTCTATATAGACGATAAGATAAAAGATTATATAGTGGATCTTGTCTATGCAACGCGAAGGCCTGAAGAGTATAATCTGGATATAAAAAGCCTGATTTCGTATGGCGCTTCTCCGCGCGCATCTATATATCTAAATATAGCCGCTCGCGCGCACGCCTTTATCCGCGGCAGAGGTTATGTAATACCTGAGGATGTGAAAGAGATCGGCATGGATGTCCTGCGTCACCGCATTATTGTTACCTATGAAGCAGAAGCAGAAGAAATGACAAGCGAAGACATTGTAAAACGTGTGTTTGATGAAATAGAAGTACCATAGAGACAATGGCCTTTAATAAGTAAGGCAGGCTTTAGCCTGCCTTAATAGAAAAAGGCCATTGCTACAATCTGTAGGGCAGACTTTAGTCTGCCAAACCCATAATGATTCCGAAGGAAATCCTTAAAAAAGTCAGGCAGATCGAGATTCGGACAGGTCGGCTTGTGAATAATGTGTTTGCCGGTAAGTATGGGTCTGTGTTCAAGGGCCGCGGCATGGAATTCCACGAGGTGCGGGAATACGTGCCAGGTGACGACATCCGCTCCATCGACTGGAATGTGACAGCCCGTGCAGGCAATCCCTATGTCAAGAAATTCGTGGAAGAAAGAGAGCTCACAGTTTTACTAATGGCAGACTTGAGCTCATCGGGTGATTTTGGCACAAAAAACAAGATGAAGAAAGAGATAATGGCGGAGATAGGCGCTGTCCTTGCATTTAGCGCAATCAAGAATAATGATAAGGTCGGACTTTTGCTTTTTACAGACCATGTGGAAAAATTTATCACGCCTAAAAAAGGAAAGGCCCATGTCCTGAGGGTTATACGGGAGTTATTGTACTATAAGCCAAAGGGCAAAAAGACCAGCATCAATGCCGCCATTGAATATCTGGGAAAGGTTTTAAAAAAGAAGACTGTAATATTTCTCATATCAGATTTTATAGATTCTGACTATGAAAAGCGGTTGAGGATCTTAAATAAGCGTCATGATGTCATAGCCATACCTATTTCTGACCCGAGAGAGATGGCTCTTCCTGACGTGGGACTCATAGAATTTGAAGATGCTGAAACAGGCGAGGTGGTTTATCTGGACACGTCAGATGATTTACTGAAAAAAGAATTTAAAAAGAGAAAATACTCTTTTATTGAAGAGCGCAACAGGATATTTAGATCCGTAGGAGTTGATTCTGTAGAGATATCCACGGACAGACCTTACATAAAACCCCTTATGCTTTTTTTCAAGGCACGTTCCAAAAGATTCAGATGAGGATTGGGAATGGATGACATCAGGCCTTTAAAGGATTTTGTAGAGATTAAAGGTGGATTTGTGCTTTGGCCATTAATGTTAATAGTCTTATTATTGGCCATTGCGGTATTTCTTTTTATATATTTTAAGAAGAGAAAAAAGGCTGTAGAGCTCCCTGCCTCACCGCCCCGCCCTCCAGAAGACATTGCCATGGAAGCATTAAAGGCCCTCTTAGAGATGAAATTAATAGAACAGGGCTTGATAAAGGAATATTATATAAGGCTTTCAGATATTATACGTAACTATATCGAGGCCAGATTTAACGTCTTTGCTCTGGATCGGACCACATGGGAACTCTATCAAGAGATGCGCGTAAAGAAGATCGAAAGAAAGCGAACAGATCAAATAAGAGATTTTCTGGAAGATTGTGATCTTGTAAAATTCGCAAAATATATCCCGAATAAAAAGGAAATCGAAGAAGTGTATACTAGCGCAAAGGAAATTATTAAGATATGAGATTTGCCAATCCATTATTTTTAATATTACTTGGTATTATTCCTTTAATGATCTGGGATTATTTCAGGCGCGCTAAAGTCCGCGAGGCCAATCTTATATTTTCAGACATCTCGATCGTTAAGACGGTACAGCCTGGCTTTCGTGTTAGATATCGACACGTCCCAATGATTTTGCGTATAGTTGCCGTATTTATCTTTATCCTTGCCCTGGCAAGGCCTCAGGCAGGCCAGATGGAGGAGGAGATCATAACAGAAGGCATTGATATCATGCTCACGCTTGACACCTCTAGCAGTATGAAGGCAGAAGATTTTAAGCCGCAAAATAGATTGGGCGCGGCCAAAGAGGTAATAAGCGAATTTATTAAATCAAGGAAGAATGATAGGATCGGCCTTGTGGTTTTTTCAAGGTCCAGCTTTACTCAATGCCCGCTTACGCTTGATTATGGGGTGCTTTTGGATCTATTGGATAAGATAGATATAGGCATGATAGAAGACGGTACAGCCATAGGTACTGCGATTGCAAATTCTGTTAATAGACTCAGAGATTCTAAAGCCAAAAGTAAGGTCATCATCCTGCTTACAGACGGCATCAATAACGCGGGAAAGATAGACCCTCAAACAGCAGCAAAGGCGGCCCGGGCGCTCGAGGTAAAGATATATACTATAGGCGCTGGCAAGCCTGGAGGAGCGATGTATCCTGTAGATCATCCTATCTTTGGAAAAAGATACGTGCAGATGGATACAGAGATAGATGAGGCGCTTCTTAAAGAGATCGCAGAAGAAACAGGAGGCATATATTTCAGAGCAAAGGATGAAAAAGGGCTCGAGGAAATTTACGAGACCATAGGTAAGTTAGAGAAGACCGAGATTGAGACAAAGGAGTACGCGAATTATCACGAGCTTGCCACTGGTTTTATTTTGCCAGGATTTGTTGTGTTTTTACTAGGAACTATTTTGGGGAATACATTGTTTAGGAAGATTCCTTAGGGACAAGTGACAAGTAACAAGGGACAAGGAGCATCTAAACCCCCTTGTCTCTTGTCTCATGTCCCTTGTCCCTAACATGTAATCCAAAGGAGCAAAGATGCACTGGGGTACGCCTGTATATCTTAATTTTCTTTTAATTATTCCGCTTCTTGTAGTCTTTTTTGTTTTCATCTCGATTAATAAAAGAAAGGCCATGAATAGGTTTGGAGATAGCTCGTTGGTCGAGAGGCTCTCTGTGTCTAAAAGCGCGCAGAAAGAAAGGGCCAGCAGGATCTTGATTGTAATTATAACTCTTTTTTTAATCTTGGCATTTTCAAGGCCCCAGATAGGTACAAAGCTGACCATGACTAATCGTCAGGGTGTTGATGTCATGATAGCCATAGATACGTCTTCAAGCATGATGGCGCAGGACATAAAACCGAACCGCCTGGAAAAGGCAAAACTCGAAGTCGCTTCCCTGATAGACAAGCTAAAAGGTGACAGGGTGGGTATCCTCACATTTTCAGGAACGAGTTTCATCCAGTGCCCCCTTACTCTTGATTATAATGCAGCAAAGATGTTTTTGAATATTGTAGCCCCAGGTATGATGCCTAGACCTGGAACAGCTATAGGTGAAGCCATAGAAAAGACTACCAAGGCCTTTGTCAAGAAGCAGCGAAAACACAAGGTACTGGTTTTATTGACAGACGGAGAGGATCACGAGACCAGTCCAATAGAAGCTGCTAAAAAGGCAAAAAAGGAAGGCATCATAATCTATACAATAGGTATAGGCACCAGGAAAGGAGAGCCTATACCCTTGATCGATGAATCAGGCAATGTCACAGGATACAAGAAGGACAAAGACGGCGAAGTAGTTATGACAAAGCTGGATGATTCAACGCTTCAAAAGATAGCGCTTATTACAGGCGGGAAATATTATCATGCCACTCCGCGTGAATTTGAACTGGATAAGATCTATGATGAAATAAGCAAGATGGAGAAAAAAGAACTTTCAAGCAGGCTTTTCATGCAGTACGAAGATAGATTCCAGTATTTTTTGGCAATAGCGCTTATACTTTTGTGCATAGAGTTTGTTATAGGAGATAGAAAGAGGGCATGAGATCATTAAAGTTCTTGGTGATAATAGTATTCTTTTTTTCAACAATTGGCTGGATATGGCAGAGACCTACTGTAAAAAAGAGTAAAGAAGCGGCTAAATTGCACGACGAGGGTAAATTAGACGAGGCACTTTCAAAATGGCGCGATGCGCAGATAGAGAGCCCGGATAAAAAAGAATTGCATTACAATATAGGAGGAGCGCTGCACGAACAAAAAAGATACGACGATTCATCTAAGGAATACGAAAAAGTACTGGATACAAAAGATGATGAACTTAGGGCCAAGACGTATTATAATATTGGGAATACGCTTTACAGGATGGAGAAATTACCTGAGGCGATAGAGGGCTATGAAAAGTGCTTAGAGATAACCCCTGATGATGAAGATGCAAAGTATAATATAGAGTTTATCAAGAAGAAGTTGGAGGAACAAAAACAACAGCAGCAACAGGATCAAGAGGGACAAGAAACAAGGGACAAGGGACAAGAGCAGGAACAACGAGACAAAGAGGAACAAGGAACAAGAGACAAGGGACAAGAGCAGGAAGAGCAACAGGATCAAGGGGGACAAGGGACCCCGAACCAGTCGCTTCGCTCCGGTACGGGGCAGGCAAGAGACAAGGGACAAGAGGAAGAGCAGCAACGTTCAAGTGATGAGCAAGAAATGTCTGAAGAAGACGCCATGCGTCTTCTCGATGCCATAAAGGATGATGAAAAAGACCTGCAAAAGGAATTAAGGGTACAACCAATAGAAGGCCGCTATAAAGTGGACAAAGACTGGTAAAACTGTTCTGATATGAAAAAAAGTTTAGTTGTATTGTTATTATTGTTTGCAGTGACTGCTGTCTACGCCCAGGATATTTCTATATCTGCCAATGTAGACAAGCAGGAGATAACTCTGGATGATCAGATTATTCTTAACATAGTTGTAAGCGGCAGTGTTTCAAAGATCCCGCAGCCAACCATACCCAGTCTTGACGGATTCACTGCATATTCTTCCGGAAGGTCGCAGAATATCTCAATTATAAATGGCCAGGTAACAGGTTCAGTTTCTTTTAATTATATGCTTGTTCCCAATGATGTCGGCGAGTATACACTGGGCCCATTCAGCATTGATTATAAAGGTAATACATATTCTGCTGATGCAATAGATATAAAGGTATTGCCACGCTCCACGCAGTCACAAGCGCCATCATATGCTGCTCCGGATTACACGGAGGGACAAGGGACAAGGGATAAGGGACAAGGAAAAGAACTTTTTATCGAGACATATGTGGATAAACTTAGGGCTTATGTGAATGAACAGATAACTTTAACGTTTGCTTTTTATCAGGCTGTGAATCTATTTGAAAATCCTGTTTATAATCCAGCTTCCACCACAGGCTTCTGGACAGAGGATATGCCTCCGCAGAAAAAATATTATAAAGTAATAAACGGCACAAAATATCTGGTCACAGAGATAAAGACAGCGCTTTTTGCGACAAGTCCTGGAGAATTTACCATTGGTTCAGCAAGGCTTGAGGCAAGCGTGGAGGACCTGGAGAGATTTTCCTCCCGCAGTCCTTTTGATATATTCGGCAGAGATCCATTTAGCGTGTTCAGGAGAGGTAAGCCTGTTATTCTTGCCACAGATCCAATAAATGTAGAGATATCAGCATTGCCAGAAGAGGGCAAGCCTCTGAATTTTAAAGGCGACGTGGGCACTTTTGATATCAGCGGCACTATAGATAAAGACACAGTTGAAGAAAACCAGCCTGTTACATTAAGGATTGTAATAAAAGGAAAAGGGAATATAAAGACGATCTCCTCTCCAGGTATTCCGGAATCCTCAGATGTGAAATTCTATGACTCAGCAAGCTCTGAAAATATCTCTAAAGAAAATTACCTGGTCCAGGGAGAAAAGATCTTTGAAAAGATGATCATTCCCAAAAGCGAGGGCAGACTTACAATAGGGCCTATTGAATATTCTTATTTTGATCCGGTCTTGAAAAGGTATATTGAAAGAAGAATCGAACCAATGACGATAAATGCGACGGTATCTGAAGAAGAGCCGCAAGCGACCATGCCTTTTTCAATACCAGGCCTATCGAAAGAAGAGATAAAGCTTTTGAAGAAAGATATATGTTATATTAAGACCAGCCCCATTAATTTCAGAAAAAGTGATTCTTTTTTCTATAAGAATAAAGCGTTTTACTTGATAAATATACTGCCGCTCGCGTTTCTTATATTCCTTTATATGTACGAGCTTCACAGGGAGAGGCTGAAGACTGACATAGGATACGCGCGTTCGCGCAGAGCCAGGGGAGCGGCCTCAAAGAGACTGAAAAAAGCAAGACAGCTCATGTTAAAGGAGAAGGTGAAAGAGTTTTACGCCGAGATCTATAAGGCGGTAATAGAATATGTAGCTGATAAATTAAATATACCACACCCTTCTATTACAAAGGATCTACTTGAAGAAAAATTGAAGTCAAAGGGTCTTTCAGAGTCAGCTATAGCAGAGATAAAGGAGTTGTTCGACATTTGCGACATGGCCAGATTTGCTTTGGTAAAATTTACAAAGGAAGACATGCATAAGACGATCGAACAGGCCATTGATATCATTGCAGAGCTCGAGAGGGTGAGATGAGAAGGATTATTTTATTTTTTATATGTATATCTTTTATTTTTTGCAGCTCGATCTTAGCGCAGTCGCCAGATGATGTCTATCGAAGGGCAAACTTGAGCTACGAAGATGAGGAATATGAAGAAGCGATCTCGCTTTACGAGACGCTCATTCAGATGGACAAGATCAGTCCCGAGGTATTTTACAATCTCGCGAACAGTTTCTTTAAACTAAAGAAAATAGGCAAGGCCATTGTGAATTACGAGCGCGCGTTGAGGCTCGCGCCGAGAGACAAGGATGCGCTGCTCAATCTTAAGCTCGCGCGCTCAATGGCGGTCGATAAAATAGAAATCCCGAAAAAAGGATTCTTGTTAGATCTGATATTATTCCCGTACAACAGGTTGACTGTCAATGAACTGACGGTTTTTGTCTCGGCGTTTTATCTTTTGATACTCTTGTTTTTAATCTTTTCAATATTTTTTGTTGAAAAAAGGACTATGATTTTTTATAATGTTGGTACGTTTACATTTTTATTAATTATATTTTCGATCTTTCTGATCTCAAAAATACATAATGAGAATTTTGCAAGAGAAGCTATAGTGATTTCTGAAAAGGTCAGTGTCAGAAGCGGACCTAAAGAAGATTATCTTTTACAATTTACTCTGCATGAAGGGACAAAGGTTCGAGTGGTAGAAGAAAGACAGCTCTGGTATGAGATCGACCTCTCAAAGGATCTTCGCGGATGGCTCCCCAAAGATAGCGTCGAGATCATCTAGTCGAACCAAAGTGGTGAGCTTGTCGAACCACAAGATATAGTTGTTACCCAGCCAAAAAATATCAATATATTGTATTTTTTAGCTTGACATGAAATTATTAAGTGATATACTTTTTTAGTATTCTTAAAAAAATAAAATCAGGAGGCGAAGATGCAGGTAGAAGTAAATGGCTCAAAAAAATTGAATATCTCTGAGAATTGTCTAAAGGTCCTTGAGAGAAGATATCTCAAAAAGGACAAAGAGGGAAAAATTATAGAGACCCCTGAGGAGATGTTCATCAGGGTCAGTCGTCATATAGCATCGGCAGATAAACTTTATGGCGCGAAAGACGCTGATGTAAAAAAGACAGAAGAAGATTTTTATAATATGATGAGTAGTTTTGAATTCATGCCGAATAGCCCTACGCTTATGAATGCTGGAAAAGACCTTGGTCAGTTATCCGCCTGCTTTGTACTTCCCATTGGAGACTCAATGGAATCCATATTTGACGCGATAAAAAATACCGCTATGATTCATAAAAGTGGCGGAGGAACAGGATTTAGTTTTTCAAGACTACGCGGGAAGAATAGTGTTGTACGTTCTACAGGAGGCGTTTCGAGTGGCCCTGTCTCTTTTATGAAGGTATTTAATTCTGCAACTCAAGCTGTGAAGCAGGGAGGCACTCGTCGCGGGGCCAACATGGGAATCCTGCGTGTAGATCATCCTGATGTCCTGGAATTCATCAAATGCAAAGAGAACGATAAAGACATAACTAACTTTAACATCTCTATCGCTATTACAGAAGATTTTATGAACCGCGTTATAGAAGATAAAGAGTATGATTTGATAGATCCGCATACAAAAAAGGCAGTAGAAAAGCTTAAGGCCAAAGAGGTCTTTGAGCTGATAGTTGAGATGGCGTGGAAAAATGGCGAGCCAGGCATTGTTTTTATCGATAGGATCAATAAAGACAATCCCACTCCGGAATCAGGAGAGATCGAATCCACTAATCCATGCGGGGAGCAGCCTCTTTTACCTTTTGAGAGCTGTAACCTTGGTTCGATAAATCTTTCAAAAGCAGTTGTAGAGAAAAATGGAAAGAAAGAAGTAGATTGGGAGAAATTAAAAACGCTTGTGCATCAGGGGTCTCATTTTCTTGACAATGTCATTGATATGAATAAATTTCCGCTCAAAGAGATAGAGGAAAACACTAAAAAGAATCGTAAGATCGGTCTTGGTGTAATGGGCTGGGCAGATATGTTGATCCAGCTGGAGATATCTTATAATAGCGACAAGGCAATAGAATTAGCTGAAAAGGTAATGGGCTTTATTGATAAAGAGGCCAAGAAAAGATCTGAGGAGTTAGCTCAAAAACGCTCTACATTCCCCTCGTTTAAAGACAGTATTTTTAAAGACGACAAAGAGATAAAGCGAAATGCCACATTAACGACTATAGCGCCCACAGGCACCATATCGATTATATCCAATACCTCTAGCGGGATCGAGCCTCTATTTGCGATCTCTTATTATAGAAATGTAATGGATAATGACAAGCTGATCGAAGTCAATTCATTGTTCGAAGAGATTGCAAAAAGAGAAGGTTTTTATTCCAGAAAGTTAATGGAGGAGATCGCTGATAAAGGTTCTGTAAAGGATGTAAAAGATGTACCTGAAAAATACAGGAAGATATTTGTTACTTCACATGATATCGTTCCTATCTGGCACATAAGGATGCAGGCAGCATTCCAGAATCATACTGATAACGCAGTTTCAAAGACAGTAAATTTTCACAATGAGGCATCGAAGGATGATGTCAGGGAAGTCTACATGCTCGCATATAAATTGGGTTGTAAAGGCGTAACTATTTATAGAGACAAAAGCAGGGAGGAACAGGTGTTGAATGTAAGTTCAAAAAAGACCAAGTCTAAGCCAGCCCAGGATGCTGGTGCAAAAGAAAAACACGTTGCGCCACGGCCAAGACCCGCAGTGACAACAGGCACCACCACAAAGGTCAATACAGGCTGTGGTAATCTTTATATTACGATAAACGTAGATGATAATGCCATGCCTTTCGAGGTATTCATCCAGATGGGCAAGGCTGGTGGTTGTGCCGCATCTCAGCTCGAGGCAGTAGGAAGGCTTGTGTCTCTGGCGCTTCGTTCCGGTGTGGAGAACAAGAAGATCGTGGACCAGTTAAGAGGAATACGCTGTCCATCCCCGTCATGGGAAAAAGGCGGGAGGATCTTTTCATGTGCTGATGCTATTGCCAGAGTCCTGGAGCTCAGGTTAGGCAATGGAAAGATGCACCATAAAGAAGAAGCGCTTGAGAAACATTCGCCGCACACTATGATAGAAGATAAACTGGGCAATGTCGTGGGCGTGTGTCCTGATTGCGGCGCTGCATTACGTCATGAAGAAGGCTGCGTAGTCTGCCGCTCGTGCGGTTATTCCAAATGTTAAAATCCGACACCTGGATCAAGCGAATGGCTTTGGAGAATGAGATGATAAAGCCATTCGAGCCACAGCAAGTAAAGAATAATAACATCTCTTATGGTCTTTCAAGTTATGGCTATGATATAAGAATAGCTGACGAATTTAAGATTTTTAGGGGCAAAACCACGCTTGACCCCAAGAAAATAGACTCTAGCTTATTCGAGGATTTTAAAGGCCCTGTTTGTATTATCCCACCAACCTCTTTTGTCTTAGCGCGATCCCTTGAATACTTCAAGATTCCAAGGAATGTGCTTGTGCTTTGCACAGGTAAAAGCACTTATGCCAGGATCGGCGTTATTGCCAACATCACGCCTTTAGAACCAGAATGGGAAGGTTACATCACTATAGCCATAAGTAACACATCTTCAAATCCCGCAAAGCTTTACTCAAACGAAGGCATTGCCCAGATCATCTTCTTTGAATCAGCTGACGCCTGCCAAACCAGCTACGCCGACCGCAAAGGCCTCTACCAATCCCAAAAAACCATCACTCTTCCAAAATAACTTTACCTCGTTCCAAATTCTTATGTATTATCAAATGATTTATCAGAATTGTACGCAAATAGTTACAAAAAATTAGTTAAGCATCGTTTAGAATTTGGAATGGGGTTTACACTTTTCTGTGTGTCACAAAAGTGTAAAGTTAAGGTTGATTTTCTCTGGATGTTGGTGTATATTAAGGATTATGAAACCTATAAAAGTAGTTTTATTGCGTCACGGCGAGAGTGTTTGGAATAAGGAAAATAAGTTCACTGGGTGGACTGATGTGGATTTGTCTGGTAAGGGCATAGAAGAGGCAAAGGAGTCTGGCCGGGTTTTGAAGAAAGAAGGACATACGTTTGATGTCGCGTTTACGTCTGTTCTTAAAAGAGCAATAAGGACTTTGTGGTTTGCATTGGATGAGATGGATCTGATGTGGATTCCTGTTTATCGTTCGTGGCGGCTTAATGAAAGGCACTATGGCGCATTGCAGGGTTTTAACAAGGCAGAGACAGCCAAGAAATTCGGCGAAAAGCAGGTCCTTGTGTGGCGTCGAAGTTACGATATTCCGCCTGACGCATTGAAAAAAGATGATCCTCGATATCCTGGCAATGATCCTATATATAAAGATCTGGATAAAAAAGATATTCCTTTAACAGAATGTTTAAAAGATACAGTAACGCGCTTCCTGCCGCATTGGAACGAGACTATCGCACCCACCATAAAGTCTGGCAAAAAAGTACTCATTGCTGCTCATGGAAATAGCTTAAGGGCATTGGTGAAACATTTAGATAAGGTATCAGATGAGACAATAGTAAGCTTAAATATTCCCACAGGTATACCTTTAGTATATGAGCTTAATCCAGACTTGACCCCTATAAAGCACTATTACCTTGGCGATCCTGAAAAGGTTAAGGCCGCCATGGCCTCTGTAGCCAACCAGGGCAAATCCAAATAAGAGCACAAGCCGGAAGAAGTAGAAGTAGGCCAGGTTTAAACCTGGCCTACGTTTTGCTCTGTTCCCCTTGACGATTTGAGAATCATCAGGTATACTTCTTCATCTATAGAAAGGGAGGTGTTTATGAATTGGAATGCTGTAGTAATGGAGCCAGTAACACATATGCTGGCGAGGGTAGCTGGGTTTTTGCCTACGTTTATAGGCGTGCTTGTAATATTGATAGCTGGCTGGATCATAGCCGGGGCGCTAAAGAACGTAGTAGTAAAGGTATTAAAGCTGATCCAGCTTGATACTGCTAGTGAAAAATCAGGGCTTGGCGATATTCTTCGCCGCGGTGGCATAAGACAGACAGTCTCAGAGCTCATCGGCGTACTTATCTATTGGCTTATAATGTTAATGGTATTTATGACTGCCTTGAATGCCCTTGGTATGACAGTAGCAGCAGCATTGTTGGACAAAGTGATCCTTTATATACCCAACGTGATAGCAGCCATGTTTATTTTGTCTCTTGGTATATTTTTCTCCAGCATGGTAGGCACCATAGTGCGTACTGCTTCTAGCAACGCGGGTATTACACAGGCAAAGTTTCTTGGCCAGCTCACGCAGACAGTGATCATGATATTTGCTGCCATAATAACACTTGAGCAGTTAAATATCGCTTCTAGCGTGTTGAATCTTACTATCAATATTATTCTTGCTTCAATGGGCTTGGCGCTAGCTATAGCAGTAGGCCTGGGTTCAAAGGATATGGCTGGTAAGATGATGCAGGAGCTGGTAAATAAGATGAAGGGTAAATAAGGCTTGTAGAATTTCTTGTAATTCTTGGCCCCGCATTTCTAAAAAAGAGATGCGGGGTTTTTTAATGAGTAGTAGTAGCCCAGGTTTAAACCTGGGCTACTACGCCTTGACACCTTAATCATATCTATATACAATAAGACGTGATGAGAGAAGATAAAGGTATTGCCTTAATCTTGGTCGTAAGCGTTTTGGCAGTGGCTGGCATAATGGCAGTATCCTTTGCCTTTACTATGCGCTTGGAGCTAAAGGCTGCGAATAATTATCTCGAGGCCACAAAGGCGTCTTATCTGGCAGAGGCAGGCATCAGCTATGCGCAGTCGGTCTTAAAGGAAGACGAGAGGGGAATAGATAGCTTTGAAGATAAATGGTATACGATTTTTTCAGGCGCGGATATTGATAATGATGGCGATGAAGAGATGGATTCAAAATGGATATATGTCTATAATGACCTGGACGAGCCAGTAGGCCGTTACGCAGTTTTAGTCAGGGACCAGACAAGCCTTTTAAATATAAATATTGCTACAAAACAAAATCTCTCTCCACTAAAGACCACAGAGGGCTGGACACCGTACGAACTGGACCTGCAGAAATTCCTTGCCTCTTTTGAAATAGATGATTCTCAAACTTCATACGAGGAGATCCTGGATTTTAGATATGGCCTTGATGGTGAACCAGGCGCATCAGGAGTTGATGATAATCAAAACCAGAGGATCCTTGTATCAGACGGCATAGATAATAATGCTGACGGCATTATTGATGAGGCAGGTGAGGGCATTGATGAGCCAATGGAATTTGTTGCGGGTACTCCTTATGGAGACGATAGCGCGTTCCAGACACCGTTTGAGCTCGCCAAGATAAGCTCTATTTCAGATAAGGTTTTCAAAAAGATCTACGCCTACATAACTTCATATTCTGTTGACAAAAATCTCGATGTGGAAGGCCGCATAAGAGAGAATATAAATTTTATGGACGCCGCGACCCTGGCAATACTTCTGGAGGATGCGGGCGTAAGGGACCCGTTCCAGAAGGCAGTCAATATAATGGATGCGTGCGATGAGGATTTCAGCCAGAGCATCATAGTAAAGTTATACAACAGGATCGCCGCTGTTAACAGGGGCCCGGTGGGTGACTGGACATGGAAGAGCGGGCATTATGAGAGTGATATAAGCGATGGAGAGTCACTTACTGTCTCGTGGACCAATGTGCCAGAGGGAGAATATTATATAGGTGTCTTTGGCGTGGAGGATGAATTAGTGGGGAATGTTACGATCAATGATATGACCCAGGGTTCAGTAAAACATGGAGAGATATTAAGATTTGGCGCTATTGCGTTTGAGAACAGAATACTGAACATGGAGATTAAAAATACAGAGGAGAGCGATAGATGTTATTTTTCATACATAGAATTATATCCAAGGCTTGGCCAGGAGGATTTTAGTTCTGTTGAGATCCGGGGCACCGAAGGCATAAGGATAAATGAGATAATGGTAAAGCCGATTTCGACCAGGCCTGTTTCTGACGGACAGGATCCTGGTGGAGACTGGTCATGGCAGGGCAGTTTCTATCAGAATAGTGAGGCTGGCGGCGGTAAGCCAGGCGAGGGGTCATGGAAATGGGAAGATATACCTGACGGTGATTATTATGTTCGAGTGTTTGCAGGTGAGACAGGCCAGCATGTAGGGGATCTAGAAATAAACGGCGCGCGCTCAAGGGACATGGTAGACGAGGATCTCTTTGGAGACGGAAGAACAGTGACTGTTTCAGGTAAGAAACTTATCGTAAGGATACAGAATAATCGTTCCTCTGGTTCAACATCTTTTAGGTCAATTGAATTGAGTCAGGAGCCAGATGGAGAGTATATAGAGTTAGTGAATCTTACGCCCAGAGAAGTAGATCTTGGTGGATGGAGCGTGGAAGGTCCCAGCAAAGAAAGCTGGCCTGCTACTATTCCTCTTGGGACTGTTATTGGGCCGGATGAGCATCTCGCTCTCTGCGTTGATAAAGATGATTCGCAGTCAGGCATTGATAATAATGATATATCTTTTCTGTCTATCTGGGGCCAGGAAAGATCGCAGGAGCTTCATTTTTTTAAGGCAGTAACGCCTGAGTCAGATCTGCTTTCCAATGATAGCGAGCCAGGAGGAAATATCATTACTCTCAAAGATCCCATGGGCCATATTGTCGATCAGGTAGAGTATTCTGTAGGCAGTGTTACAGCATACAAGAGTCTTGAGCGTTCAGACCCGAGTTATGTTTTAGATTCAAATTCCAATGGCGTGCCGGATAACTGGTATCTATCCAAGGCAGAGGATGGCGCAACACCAGGCCTGCCAAATGATAATGATGGCATGGAAGAGAAGATAATGGAAGGCGGCGTGGTAGTAGAGATAATAGAACATGATATTACGGAAGTAGAAGTGAAGAACAAGAATTTTTCTTCAGTTGGCGAGCTTGCGTTTGCGTCTCTGGGCAGCGAGGAATGGGAAAGAGTGCCGCTGGAAGATGTTTCCAAGATAGCTGACAGGTTAACAGTGTTTGGCATAAGGCTGGAGGCAGAGGGCCACATTGTGTCTGGAGAAGAAGGCGGATGGGGCATTGTGCAAAGGGCATCTCCTTTTACAGATCATTTTGAGAGCGGCGAATTGGATGAGATCGGCACGTGGCGCTGGGAAGAAAAACACGGGATCAGGGATGGTTATTATACATTAAGGATATTTGGCCTAGAGGAAGAGGAGATTGCAGTGTCTTTGCACCTGGCAGATGATACATGGACGAGTTTTACACCTTCTCTTAGTCCTGGCCCAGACGGGAGTATACTTTTTGGAAATATAGAAGTCGGGACAGATAGCGATATATCCACACCAAAAGGCATCCTGGAGTTAAAGGTAAAGAATCTCTCTAAGACCGAAGCCGCGCATTTTGATTTTATAAGATTAGACCCTGTAAATTTTATTGATGGGAAGATCAATATAAATACTGCGTCGAAAAAGGTATTGAGTGTCATGCCTGGTATGGATGAGAGTATTGCGGAGGGAATAATATCCAACAGGGTGTACGGTGACAAGAATGGGCTGCGTCTTGGCATAGGCGATTTGATCTCAAGCAGTGCATTGGGTTCTGAGGATGCAGAGAAAAAAGAAAAATTCAGGCAGATCTCAAACCTTGTGACAGTGCACTCTGACATCTACAGGATCATAGCGACTGGTCAGACATTAGATAACGGTAAGGTGCTATCAGAAAAAAAGATCTGGGCGGTATTTGAGCGCTGAGAAAGTCCTTGCATATTTTGTTTCGAGCATTATACTATATCTATATATTATGAATAACAAAAATAATAGATCTATTTCTATTATAGTAAAGGCCGCTGCGATCTCTATGGCGGTCTTTTTTATTTTTATAGGCACATGCGCCGCGAGCATCTCTAGTAGTACTAATTATAAATTACACACTGCCATGGCAGATGGCGGCGGAGCAGCTGGTTCGTCAACAGCTTACAGCGCGGAGAATAGCGTTGGCGCGCCATTGGGTACAGCTGTTGCTACTGGCACGAGCTATAAGATCTATTCAGGGCTTCTTGCCACTACAAACGCCTTACCTGATATTGCTATAACATCTTACAATGATGGTCTGTTGATAAATGATGATACGCCATCGCTGGAATGGATTTATGAGGACAAGGATACAGATCCTCAGCGCTACTACCAGGTACAGGTTTCCAAGGATAATTTTGTCACACTTCAAGTAGATTCTGGACTCATTGCATCCAGCGATATTAGTTACACCACGCCGATTCTTTCAACTGATGAAGCTGGTGTTAGCTACCGCTGGCGCGTAAGAGTAAGCGATGGGTTTGATTATTCAGGCTGGCAGAATGCTACATCTGGCTTTAGGCTTACCACTGCGGCAATGGACGTACCTATAATATGGGCAAGGGTATCCGCGGGCGGAGACGATATTCCCGCTAAATTATGGCAGGATTGCGGTACTCCTTATATGTATTGGGATTATCCAGTTACAGGCCTGGATGTTGTGGGTTATAGTTATGCATGGGGAAGTATGCCAGATGATCAGCTTGACACAGCAGCCTTTTCTTATCAGACAGAACAGGACTTGCTCTCTGACGGAGTCAGGGTCTTTAATCTTACAGCGCAGAATACAGGTGGTAATTGGAGCGATATGGCCTCTTTTGAGATATGGATAGATAGAGGAGATCCTAGCGTAGGCGCATATTCTCCAGCCAGTGGCACTACTATATCTACAGACGTGCCTATGATTTCAATAAACGCTTCAGATGAATATAGCGGCATAAACCCGGATGCCATAGACATGACAATAAATAGATCAAGCGTTGGCGCGACCTATGACGAAGGCGCGCAATCAATTGTGTATATACCATCTGTTCCTTTAAGTGAGGGCGACAATACTATATCAGTTGAGGTAAGCGATTTTGTCGGAAACACAAGCTCGCCTTTGATCTGGAGTTTTGTAGTAGATACAGAGGGCCCATCAGGTTCGATTATCATTAATAATCAGGATGCTGTTACAAACTCCATCTATGTAAACCTTGTGTTGAGCGCGAGCGATTCCACAACAGATGTCCTGAGTATGTCTATTTCCAATGATGGTGTCTTTGATACAGAGACATGGGAGGTATTCTCGACGAGAAAAGATAACTGGACGCTTCCTGCCATAAGCGGCACCCGCAAGGTCTATGTGAAGTTCAAGGATACTGCAGGAAATGAATCAGAGATATTAAGCGATACCATAGAGCTTATAATCATAGCGCCTGACACCATAATAACAAGCGGTCCGAGCCTCTTGACCAAATCTACCACTGCGCTCTTTACCTTCAAGTCCACTATAGACAGCTGTGTCTTTAGGTGGAAGTTTAATGATGAGGAATGGTCAGAGTGGAGCACTGAGAACTCTGTCACCAGGGAAGAACTGTCCCAGGGCAATCACTACTTTAAGGTACAATCTGCCAAGGACGTAAACAATAATACCGAGATCGATGCAGACGAGATGGATCCTGTACCAGAAGAACGCACCTGGACCATAAGCGAAACCGGCGTTGTAAAACCCGACCTACCCACCAAAAAACCCTTCAAATTCTGGAAAAAAGAATAATCCTAACTCCTTTATTCCCAATAACTTCCTTGTCCCTTGTCCCTTGTCCCTTGTCCCTTTTTCTCCCCCTACCTTGACAAATACTATCTGGTAGTATATAGTTGTATCACCCCCTATCAGACATATGATAGGGTTTTTGTGTCAAGTGAGGACACGATTTACGAAAATCAAAGATTTTCGTAAATCGTTTGTCCGAACTTGACCCCCACACCAATTTCTAAGCATACCAAAAGATGTCTGCTTAAATTGGTGTGGGGGTTTAATTCGCACAGCAACTTATGTTCACTTCGTTCCATAAGTTGCGTGCTCATTAAAGGACATGATTATGAATAAGGAAAAATACTATTCAGCGACAGAGGCTGCTGAGTTTCTGGGCATATCAAAGCAGACATTGATTCGCTATGAGAATAAGAAGGTATTCCCTAAGCCTAAGCGTAATGCTGTAAATGGATGGCGGGAGTATACTGAGGATGAGATCAGGCGTCTTAAGACCATAATGGGAAGGGAACGCTGATGGTTAAGCTGGCCAATACCTCAATAGGGTTGGATATCGGCACTCGCTTTATAAAGCTCGTTGAGCTTAAGAGGGCCAAAGACAACACTATTCTCCTGAATAAATTTGGCGTAAAGGAGATCCCAAAAGACCTTAAGATGGACAGGGATAAGGTGATCCTTCAGCTGATATCACAGCTATTTTCTGAGAACAATATAAAGTTGCGCAATGTAAATATAGCTGCAGGCGGCCAGTCAGTCTTTGTGAGATTCGTGAAGCTTTTGCAGACAAAAGAGGACAAGCTCAAGCAAACAATGAAGTTCGAGGCGCAGAATCAAATACCATTTCCCCTGAACGAAGTGGCATGGGATTGGTCGCTGCTGGATAAAGACAAGAAGGCCACTAAAAAAGCAGTAATAGTGGCGATAAAAAAGAACCTGATAAATGATATGATCGCGAAATTAAAGAGCATAAAATTAGCTACTAACCTCATAGATGTATCGCCCATAGCCCTTTATAATTGTATGAGTTTTAATGAGGATTATGAGGAGGCTAAGCTCGGCGCCATATTAGACATAGGTGAGCGCTCGAGTAACCTGATCATCTTTAAACAGGGAAACATATGGATAAGGAGTTTTCCAATAGCAGGCGAGAGAATAACAGAGGCAAAAGAGCAGGGCATAGAGGAACTTATAGGAGAGATAGAACGCTCAATAGAATATTATTTTATGCAGAGCGGCGAAGAATCAGCTACAAAGAAGCTTAATGAACTTATCCTTACAGGAGGCGGTTCGCTGATCCAGGACCTTGTTGCCGCGATCTCTGCTAAGTTTGACATGGCCCCGAAAATACTTGATCCATTCAGGAAATTGCAGATAGATAAAAGTGCATTTTCCAATACAGAGTCGCAAGGTATTAAAAACCAGCTTGCCGTGGCTATTGGCCTTGGCTTAAGAGGTATGACAGGATTAAAGATAGAGGTAAACTTTCTGAAAGAGATACTTTTGGAGACTCAGCTTCTTGGCCAGAAGGGCCTATATTCAAAACTTTCAATGGCCATGACAGCAGTTATCATAGTAAGCTTTTCAATGTTTATGAGACAGGACTATTCTGTAAAGAGGGCTAAGCTCGGCAAGATAGATGAGATGCTCGAACTTTACAGGACCTATGAGCCAAAGATAAAAAAGATGCAGGATAAAGAGGATATATTAAAGGAAAAAATAGATGTCTTGCACCAGACAGCTTCATCAAGGGCTGTCTGGCTCGATTGCCTGAAGATAATCTCTGACATCCAGCCAAAGGAGCTTTGGGTTACAGATGTCTCAGGCATAGTCTCATTGGAGAAGAGCGGGCTTGCGAGATTGGATATGAGCGGTAAGGCTGCCTCGTACCAGTCAGTGACGAATTTTGTCTCGAGCCTAAAGTCTTCACCGATATTTATGGATGTAAAACCTATTTCTTCTTCTATAGAGACAGATGAGACAACACTCGAGGAAGTAGTGAAGTTTTCAATAACAATGGACGTAGTAGTGACGGAGAACGAGTGATGTTAAAGACGCAGAAAGAAAAGACAATATTGAAGCAGGGCTTGATAGCGCTTGGCGCGATAGTGCTTATTTATATATTTGTGCTAAGTCCTTTTCTTGGAGATGGAAGCTCTATACTCGATGATGAGCTGGACCGGAAAGGCACAGATATAAAAAAGTATATTGCCCGCACAGGGTCGCTCCCATCCAAAGAGAGTTTTAAAAAATTAGAGACCCAGACCCTTGAACTGGAAGAAAAGTTTACAGAAATCATGGATTTTATAGATCCTGAAAAGACCAGAATAGCCCAGTCCACTACAGAGGCAGGCCTCTATTTCATAGATAAGCTGCACTCTTCAATGAAGAAGTTTTCAGATACTGCTGACGCAAAAAGCATAAGCCTTCCGGAAAATCTGGGTTTTGGCGACGGACTCCCAAAGGAACGCATGGTGGACACACTTCTCAGGCAACTGGAGACAGTGGAGATGGTGACAGGTATATTATTAGAGAATGATACAACAGAATTTACGGCTATAAAACCGTTAAGGTCCATAGATTATATAGAATCGTTGAGTAAAGAAGTCCTTTACTCAGAGATACCCGTTCAGATCTCAGTGAAGATAGATACCGAGGCCCTTATATCTCTTTTGCTGGAACTTAAAAACGCGAGTCCTGTAGTCTCAGTAAAAGAGATGCATATAAAAAGCGGGGATCTTGATAATGGCAAGATAGAGGTAAGTCTCGTAATGAGTACATTTAATATAGCGCGAGCGACAGAATGATAATAAAAGAGAAGATAATATTTTTGTTGCTCTTGGTAGTTTCTATCGTGATATTGATCTTTGGGTTTGGGTCGCAGGGCAAGAAAAAAGAGGCGACAAGGGAATTGATGAAGGATATTGAGCTCGCGACCAAGAAGAGCAAGGCAAAGAAAAAGGCCGAGCTAAAAGACAGATGGGATTTTAGCGCGATAAAGGCATTCGATAAACTGACTGCCTATAACGTTCTTTTAAAACGCAGCCCTTTTTTCAAGGTCATGACTGAAGGCGGGGTTAAAAAGGCGGAACCTATTGCTGTGAAGGTAGAGAAGAAAGAGCCGATCTTCAAATATAAGGGCAAAGTGACAATGGGCTCAAAGATAATGGTTGTTATTGAAGACCAGGGCACAGGCAAAAGTTTTTTTGCTAAAGAAGGGGACATGGTAGGCGATTTCCTGGTCTCGAGCATAGATGAGAAAGAAGTCGTTCTTAAAAAAAGAGGCGGGGAAGAACTTGTATTGAGCGCTGCTAAAAAAGAAAAGAAAGTCAAGAAAGAGAAGAAAGAAGAGAAAGGCCTTAAAGATGAAGAAAAATAAAGGTTATATACTTATAATACTGCCTTTGGTGTTTTCTCTCCTTCTATGTAGCAGCGCATCCGGATTTTCCAATGGCA
Organism: Candidatus Gorgyraea atricola; assembly: GCA_030765235.1. Taxonomy (NCBI): domain Bacteria; kingdom Pseudomonadati; phylum Candidatus Omnitrophota; genus Candidatus Gorgyraea; species Candidatus Gorgyraea atricola. The sequence continues at coordinate 37,795 of JAVCCW010000021.1, forward strand.
GGACCATGGTGGCCTCAAAGGTCGATCTGAGGAGATATTTTGAAAAGGCAATGTCTTTATTTGAAAGCGGTAAATACAGAGAGTCTGTCATTGTATTCGAAAACCTCATAGAGATAGAGACCTCTCAGAAAGAGTCTTATTTTACGCCTTTTGCAGAAATATACATCGATAAATCCAGGGCCAGGATGAAGGAATTAATGATGCTGGAGGACAGGAAATGGGCCAAGATGAAAAAACAGGTCCTGAGCGAGGCAGAGAAAATAGCCCAGGATGAATTAGACCAGATTGCAAAAAAGGAAGAAAAGAGGTTATTGGAGGAAGAGCAGAGGATTTTGCGCGAAGAAGAAACAAGGAGAAGGCGAGCTCAACAGGCTCAGAGGAAAAAGATAGATGCGTTAGGGCAGAACGCGAGAGAGACTTACGAGCAGGCCTTGGCTTATTATAGAAAAGGAAACTACCCCATGGCTATCGTGGAGTTTAAAAAGATAAAGGAGTCGGACCCTGAAAATAGGCTGGTTTCGCAGGCAGATTCTTTTATAGGTAAGGCGCAGGGCCAGATAAAGGCGCAGGAGGAGAGAGAGCTTTTAGCAAGGATGGAGGCTGCGAGGCGCGCAAAGATCGAGATGGAACTGGAGGCGCGGCAAAAACAGATAGAAGAGGAGCGTCGCGAGAGGGAACGCGCGAGAAAAGAAAGAGAGAAAGAAAGACTTAGAAAGATATTTGAGGCCAGGCTCAAGGCAAAAGAGATAAGAGACAGGATCGTGAGGATAGAAGGTTTGACAGATGATATAAGAAGAAAGGTAAAAGAGAATAGATTTAACGAGGCAGAGGTTCTTTTAAATATAGCCATGGCAGAGTTTCCTGAGAATGAAAGATTCAAAGACATGTCTCACTATGTCGAGAAGCAGAAGATCAAGAGACAGGAAGATGCCTTGAAAAGGGCAAGGGAGATCGTAGAAGAAAATATGCTTTTAGAGGTGGCTAAAAAACACCTGCTCCCTGAAGAAAAATACGGCACTCTGGAGAAAAAGAAAGAAATAATGCATCTTGTCAAAGTCCCTAAGATAAGAAAACGCTTGAAGATACCCATCAGTGTTGATTTTAAGGATGTAGAGCTGGATTATGTCCTGAGTTTTCTATCTGACGCAACAGGTGTCAATATAATACCATCTGGCGAAATAGACATGGAGGAGAAGCTTGTTACCATAAAGATCAGGGATATGCCGCTCGAGGACGCACTAAAATATATCCTGAAATCGCAGGAGCTTGTCTACAGGATAGAAGAGGACGCTGTATGGGTAACAACAGAGGAAGAACTCGATAACGAACAGATAGAGACGCGGGTATATTTTTTGGAAGAGGGCGTTGGCAGGTTTGCGGACTTTGAAGGGACCTTTGATTCTGAAAGCGGCACCTCTTCCGCCTCCACAGAAGTAAAGACAGTAAAGGATGTGCTTGAAAATGCTGTGGATTGGCCAAAGGATTCAAAGCTGACCATGGATGATCGCACAGGCGCGCTTATAATAAGCAATATCCCTTCAAATCTCGAGGTCGTTGAAAATCTGATCTATAATCTCGATGTCACTCCAGTGCAGGTCCTGGTCGAGGCAAAGTTTCTGGAAGTAAAGATCACTGATACAGAGGAGCTGGGTGTCGAGTGGAAGCTGAATAGTGATTGGGGGACCAAGCAGAATCAATCGAAACAGAACCTGCATGGTTTTGCATCCAATAGCGGAGTGGATTTTTCTGATTTTGCTAATGCAGATTATGGTTTTAATCTTACATATCAGGGCATATTGAGTCACCCGCAGTTTCAGGCAATACTTCACGCATTCCAGCAAAAGCAGAATGTAAAAACACTTTCTGCGCCCAGGATAACCACTTTAAATAATCAGACAGCTACTATAGAGGTCATAGATGAATATATATATCCCACGAGATATGAGGTGAGTTTAGTGCAGTATGACATAAACGGAGACGGAGATTTTGACGATGCAGGAGAGACAGAATGGGCAAACATACCTCAGGATTTTGTGACCAGGGATGTGGGTATACTCCTGCATGTCAAGCCGAGCGTAGGCGTGGACAATAAGACCATCACACTTGCCTTGACACCAGAAGTGAGTGAGCAGGATTCCAGTACATCGGCGTATTCATATTCAGGAGGTGTTTCAATACCTAACTTTAAGACCAGGAATCTAAGCACAAGTGTTATTATTGAAACTGGCGAGACAGTTGTGATGGGCGGGCTGATAAGCGAATCAAACACAAACACAAAGACCAAGGTGCCTTTTCTTGGCGATCTGCCTATAGTAGGGGGACTCTTCAGAAAGAATTCCGAGGGTGTTGAGCGCAGGAATCTCTTGATATTTGTCACTGCGACTATTTTAGATGATAGTGAGAGGGTAATGGTAAATGTCCCTGAGACTGAACCAATAAGGCGAGAGCAATGATAAAGAGAATTCTTATATATTTATTTATTGGGTTGCTTATTTTGCCAGGGACTATTTTTGCCTACGAGGTTCACTCTTTAAGGGATAGCGATGATGTTGAAAAATATTCTATCGTAGATGTCCCTGAGATAAGAGAAAAACTCCAGACTCTCATAACAGTGGATTTCAGGGATGTGAGTCTTGATTATGTGCTGGATTTTCTATCAGAGGCTACAGGCGTAAATATAATCGCGGGCCCGAGTGTTGAGCCTGAGGATAAGAAAGTAACTATCAGGGTAAAGGATATGGCGTTAGATGGTCTTTTAAAATATATCTTCAGGAATCAGGGCCTTGTTTACAGGATAGAGAAGAACGCGGTATGGGTGGATACATTTGATGCTATGGAGGAAGAGACATTAGAGACAAGGATCTACTATCTGGATCAGGGCCTTGCCATGTTCACGGAGTTTAGCGGCAAGACAGCCAGTTCAACAGGAGAAGGTTTTGGAGGCGCAGCAGGCATATCCAATGTCAGTACCATAAAGGATGTGCTTGAGGATGCAGTGGTCTGGCCAAGTGATTCCAAGATAAATTTAGATGAGCGCACAGGCGCGCTTATTGTGACCAATAGCCCATCGAATCTAAAGATCGTAGAAGATATACTTTATAATCTAGACATTGATGCAACGCAGATCTTGATAGAGACAAGATTCGTTGAAATAAATGTTACAGACCTGAGCGAGTTAGGCGTAAATCTTAGCCTGGACAGCCCTTTTGCCATCTATAAAGATGCAGGTGTGCCAGTAAACCAGATCTCCAGCGGAAGCGGTTCAGATTTTTCACCATTTACTGGAGCGCCCAATGAAGGGCTTAATCTCACCTATCAGGGCATGCTGACAAAGCCGCAGTTCTCAGCAGTACTGCACGCGCTTGAGAGGACAACTAAATTAAAAACACTTTCCGCGCCAAAGATTACTACCTTAAATAATCAGACTGCGACTATAGAAATAGTAAATGAGTTTGTATATCCCACGAGATATGAACCGACTTTAATAAAACAGGATTTAGACGGAGATGGAAAATATCTCAGCACAGTAGATGGTGTAAACGAAACAAGATTTGTAAATGTAGCACAGGGTTTTGAGACAAGGGATATAGGTATATTACTTCAGGTAACGCCAAATGTGGGAAGCAACAAGGAGACCATTACATTGACATTAAGGCCTGAGGTGAGTGAGGCGACCCGGGATGCATTTGTATTCAGCGGAGAAGTCAGCCTACCTAAATTCACCACAAGGAATCTTACCACGAATGTAATGGTAAAAAACGGCGAGACCATAATGCTTGGCGGTTTAATAAAAGAGACCAGGACTAATACGCGCACAAAGACACCTTTTTTAGGGGATCTGCCTTTGCTGGGTGTATTATTCAGAAAAGACTCGGATAGCGTTGAGCGAAAGAATCTCTTGATATTCGTGACCGCCAGCATCCTGAGCCAGAGCGGGGAGAAACTACGATGAATAAAATAATTAATATTAAAGATGTAGCGAAATCTGCAGGCGTTTCTATTGCAACAGTCTCCAGGGTCATGAATGGATTGTCTACGGTTAAGAAAGAAAATAAGTCCAGGGTCCAGGCCGCGGTAAAAAAACTCAAATTCAGGCCCAATGTGAGCGCTCAGCGACTTGCATCAAAAAGCAATAACGCCATAGGCCTTGTTATCCCGAGATATGCTGATATGTTTCATTCATTTTATGCTCTGCAGATTCTGCAGGGTGTCGGCGCAGGCGTAGAGAAATTAAAACTGGATCTACTTTTACATATTACCAACGGAGAGACATTTTTAAATACCTCGGCGCTGGAGGGAGTGATATTTTCCGATATCATAGGAAACGAAGAACAGGTAGACAACGTGCTTAAGATCGATATACCGTGCGTGATCATGAATTATTTGACCAGGGATTTGCCAGTGAGCTGCGTTTCTATTGATAATTTCAATGCAGCGATCAAGGCAGTGGAATATCTTGCTAAACTCGGACATACAAAGATCGCCACTATTGCAGGTGAATTAAAATCGCAGGTAGCTATTGACAGACTGGATGGATATTTAAGTGGTCTTGAAAAGAAAAAAATAGAGAAAAGGAAAAATTTTGTAAAATACGGAGACTTTGGAAGAGACTCTGCGATCAGGGCAACAAAGGAGCTTATAAAGATGAAGACTCCTCCTACAGCCATATTTGCCGCGAGCGACGAGATGGCTGTGGGTGCCATACAGGTCTTGCTTGAGAGCGGGGTCAATGTACCTGAAGATATTTCTGTGATAGGGTTCGATGATAATCAGTTGGCCCTGAATTTTTCTCCAATAGCCCTTACTACAATAAGGCAGCCCTTGCACAAGATGGCTGTTACAGCCACAGAGACACTGCACAAGATCATTACAGGGAAGATCAAAGGCAATAAGCGGATCACGCTTCCGTGCGAACTCATAGAACGCTCTTCCTGCCAATCGTTAACCTAACTTCACGCTTAGGTTGACAATTCCAACCTCCACCTTTACAATATACTTAACTTTACATTAGTAGGCCAGGTTTAAACCTGGCCTACAGAAGATGAGCCTTGCACGAGTCTAAAGTTGTGTTTGTTTTAGTATGATTAGAACTATTTTAGATAAGGTTTCCTCTGGCAAAAAGTTGGGGTTTAAAGAGGCGAGGATTCTCTTGAATGCAGACAGAGGAGAATTACCTTTTTTGATGCATGCCGCTGATACTGTCAGGCGGGAACATTGCGGCAATAAGATGAATCTTTGTTCTTTGATAAATGCAAAAAGCGGCCTGTGTTCAGAGGACTGTAAGTTTTGCGCGCAATCCGCAAGACACAACACAGGTTGTGAGGTTTATTCCCTGGTTAGCGTCGAGAAAATGATAGACGCGGCTAAAAAGGCAAAAGAGATAGGCGCTGCTAATTTTTGCATAGTGATTAGCGGAGAAGGGCCGACCAAGGAAGAATTTGAGGATATAAAAAAGGCAATTGCGAGAATTAAAAAAGATGTGGGTATAAAAGTAGACTGTTCTCTTGGCAGGCTTGATGAGGCTATGATTAGAGAACTGAAGGAACTGGGCATTGACAGATATAATCATAATCTTGAGACCTCAGAGAATTTTTATAAAGAGATCTGCACGACACATGCTTACAAGAATAGATTGGATATGGTGGGTATGTTAAAGGATGCGGGGTTAGGGCCTTGCTGCGGCGGGATTATAGGCATGGGCGAGGGAGTTGAGGATAGGCTGAAACTTTTGTTTACCTTGAAGGAGCTTGGCGTAAAATGTGTGCCCATAAATATACTTAATCCAAGAAAAGACACCCCGCTCGAGGACATACAGCCGCTTTCACCATGGGAGATTATAAAGACAGTAGCGGTTTTCAGGCTGGTCCTGCAGGATGCTATTATAAAGGTAGCAGGTGGCAGGGAATTAGGGTTACGTGACATGCAGGCAATGGCATTTACCTCAGGCGCAAACGGCATGATAATAGGAGGCTATCTAACTACAAAAGGCAGATCTGTAGAGCAGGATCTACAGATGGCAAGAGACTTGGGATTCAAACTTTAAGGAGGAGCATATGAAATTAGCAGTCTTAGGGGCAGGGGGATTAGGTAAGGCGTGTTTGGATGTTGTGGCAAAGAAAAAAGACGCTAAGGTTGTCGCGATCTGTGATTCAGAGGGGTATCTATATTCTGAGAAAGGCATAACTACTCAAGATCTGGGAAGATCCAGGGCCTCAAAGGACCCCATAGGCGAGATCATAAAGTTAAAAAATAAATACGACGGTATTTTTGTAGCGCTTCCGAATTTGCCAAATGAATTTATTCCAAACGTAGTAAAGCGTTTCATAAAAGCAAAATACAGCGGAGTTTTTACATGCGCGTTGAAGCGCACAAGCGCGATGAAATTAATGATGAAATTAGATGCCGGATTGAAGAAGAACAAAAGCACCTATATAGCCGGGTGCGGCGCAACACCAGGACTTTTATCAGCTGCGGCAGTGTTGGCAGCGCAGTCATTTACAGAGATCGAGGATGTAAATATCTGGTGGGGGGTAGGTATCTCGAACTGGGATACATACAGGGCAACGATCAGAGAAGACATTGCGCATCTCCCAGGTTATACAGTCATGCGCGCAAAAAGAATGACAGATAAAGACGTGAATGATCTTTTAAATAAGAGAGATGGAAAGCTTGAGCTGCGTAATATGGAACACGCTGACGATGTCTTGCTCAAAAAAGCAGGCGTTGTGGATTCCATGAAAAAGGTTTCAGTGGGCGGCGTAATGGATACAAGGCATGCAAAAAAGCCTGTTTCCACGACCATGACACTCACAGGCACGACATTCGAAGGTAAGCGTTCCAGTCACAGGTTCATACTTGGAGACGAGACATCCATGGCAGCCAATGTGATCGGCCCTGCGCTCGGCTACCTGAAGCGCGCCATCTGGCTAAAACAACACAAGATCTACGGCATATTCGGCTCCACAGAATTCATGCCCATGATCCTAAAGTAGACAAAACAGTCACTGACGGAAATGTCTACTTTAGATTCAATATTACAGAGGGAGTTGTGGGAACTGAGGGAGCAGGGGCTCTTCAGAGAGATGAAGTGTGTTGATAGCATGCAGGGGCCTGTTGTTATAGTTGACAATAGAGAAGTAATACTCCTTTCTTCTAATAATTACTTAGGTTTGGCCAGTCATCCGGAAATAATCAAGGCGCAGGTGCAGGCAGCAGAGGAATTTGGCGCAAGCGCATCTGCCTCCCGTCTCATCTCTGGCAATATGAACCTGCATGAAAACCTGGAGAAAAAAATAGCAGGTTTTAAAGGTACTGAAGCTGCAATTATTTTTCCCACAGGCTACATGGCAAATGTAGGCACAATAAGCGCGCTTGCAGGAGAAGAAGATCTCATAGTCTGTGATAAATTAAATCACGCCAGCATCATAGATGGTGCGCGTTTGAGCAGCGCCAAATTAAGAACCTATCCGCATAAAAATCTCGACAGATTAGAGGATATCTTAAAAAAAGATACCTCGTGCAAGAAAAAAATCATTATTACCGACGGTATTTTTAGCATGGATGGTGATATAGCGCCACTTCCTGAAATAATAAAAATTGCTAAAAAGTTCAATGCCATTTTAATGCTGGATGATGCGCATGCAACAGGCGTACTTGGTGAAAAAGGCAAAGGCACGTGTGAACATTTTGGTATAGAAAAAGGCGTAGATATACAGATGGGGACGTTTAGCAAGGCATTCGGGAATCTGGGAGGATTTGTAGCTGGCTCTAAGGCCTTGATCGAATATATTCGTAACAATGCCAGGTCCTTTATATACACCACTGCGCTTCCGCCAGCAATAGTCAATGGATGCATAAAGGCCATTGAGATAATAGAAAAAGATACTAGCTTAAAAGATAGACTTTGGTCTAATGTAAAAAGATTCACAGCTGCTCTTTCAGAATTAGATTTAGACATCATGGATACCCAGACGCAGATAATCCCTTTACGTACAAAAGATTTTTCTTCGACCATGAAGGCCGCGGAATTTTTGTTCAATGAAGGCATTTTTGCGCCAGGCATCAGGCCGCCCACAGTAGCAAAGACAAAGTGCAGGATACGCACATCTTTAATGGCTACGCATACTAGAGAACAGATAGAAAGGGTCATAGATGTACTCAAGAAGACAAAGAACAAAGGGCTTTTTTGTAACAGGAACTGATACAGGCGTTGGCAAAACCGAGGTCGCAGCCTATCTTGCAAGATTTCTTTCAAGAAAAGGTTTCAAGGTAGGCGTGATGAAGCCTATTGCAACAGGCGCTTCTAGCGACGCTGAGATACTAAAAAGGGCTTCTCATTCAAAAGATTTAATCAGGGATATAAATCCTGTATCATTAAAATTGCCATTGGCGCCTATGGTCGCTGGTTCAGTAGATATGAAATTAGTATGGAAGAGCTTTAAGAGGCTATCCACAGAAAATGACTTGATGATAGTAGAGGGTATTGGCGGAATAAAGGTGCCGATACATAAAAAAGCTAAAAAGGCATTTTATGTCCTGGATATGATCTCAAAAATGAAACTCCCGGCTATTATAGTGGCAAGGCCGGACCTCGGCACGATAAATCACACGCTCATGACAGTAAAACTGCTCCAGAGCAAAAAGATAAAGATCGCAGGCATTATATTTAATCACACGTCATACATGAGAAATGGCATGTCTGTAAAAACGAATCCAAGGGTTATCGAGAAATTATCCGGAGTAAAGGTTTTTGGCATAATGCCATATAGTAGAGACCGAAACAAAAGGAGGATGAAATGGTTAAGGAGAGTAGAATTTTAATTTTTATTATTGGCGTTCTCTGTACCTACATTTTATTTTCAGCATTTTCAAGAAAAGTGTCCTGTCAGTCTATCACACCTTCTAGCCTTACTTTTACAGCGGCAAGTGACGTGATATATTTTTTTGACAGAGAAAATGCAAAGATTTATAGGTATAATACCCAGGGCCGCCTAACGCGTACCTATATCTTAAAAGAGCTTGGTAAGGAGTTAGTTAAGGCTAGGAAATAACTTTATATTTGAAATAGACTTATTTGATGTTAAAATAGAATATTATGAAGATAAGGGGAAAATTTCTCACAACTGGAATAGGTAGTCTGCCGCTTCTTGATGCGAAGAAGGGTGTTGAAGTGGTCTGCAAAAATTTTGACATACCATTCTGGCCCCAGCTTCCAAAAAGAGGTTTTAAAGAGAACATGTATACGCAGTTTGCCGTAGGGCTACCTTCCTTAGTTATAGACGAGAAAAATCGAAAGATCCACGTTGATAGCACAAAGGATTTGAGCGAAGAACTGGGCAAACTATACGAGTCCTATATATCAGAGGATTATGCTTCGCTTGGCCTTACAAAGGACTTTGCCGAGGGGTTTTACGCATTTTTAGACGCGGAAAAAAAGTTTGATCATGTAAAGGGTCATATTACAGGACCTATAAGTTTTGGCCTTGGTGTTACAGATGAAAAAGGAAAATCTATAATATATAATGACACGCTTAAAGAAGCACTGATCAAGCTTTTGGAGATCAAGGCTAGCTGGCAGATAGATAAACTAAAAGAACTTTCCAAAAATATCATAATATTTATAGATGAGCCATACCTAACGAGTTTTGGTTCCAGTTATGTAAATTTAGAACGCCATGACGTAATCTTAGCGCTCAATGCAGTCATAGATAAGATCCACGCAAAAGGCTGCCTTACGGGTATTCACTGCTGTGGCAATACAGACTGGTCATTGCTCGCAGAGACATCAGTTGATATAATAAATTTTGATGCCTATTTATATGCGGAGAGCCTTTCGCTATACCCTAAAGAAATAACAGGGTTTCTGAAAAAAGGAGGATATCTCGCATGGGGCATTGTACCTACGTCTGATTCAGTGTTGAAAGAGGACGAGAAGACCCTATTTAATAAATTATCCAAAGAAATAGCAAATCTGGAGAAAAAAGGAGTCCCTCGAAATTTATTGATCTCTAATTCTTTGCTTACCCCAAGTTGTGGCATGGCTACGCTTTCCGAAGAGTTGACTAAAGATATAATAACAAAGCTTACCAAAGTTGCACAATTGGCAAAGAAAAACTTATAAAGGTTACATGAAGACTAGAATTCTTGCACTAGGTGCGCAGTCAAAAGGCAGCTTTTGCCTTATTAAAAATGGAAAACTCCATGTTTCAAACTCCTTTGGAGACCTGAGTGAGGCAGAGAATTTTCATCGCTTTGAAAAAGAGATAAAAAAAATAAAACCAGAGCCAAAGCTTATAGCGTGCGATATGCATCCGGAATATGCTTCAACTAAGCTGGCAAATAATTTAGCTAAAAGCGTAAAAAGGATTCAGCATCATGAGGCGCATGTGGCAAGCTGCATCGCAGATAATAATATTAAAGGTAAGATAATAGGCATTGCATTTGACGGCACTGGATTTGGCAGAGACGCTAATATCTGGGGCGGAGAGTTTTTTGTAGGTAGCATTAAAGACCTTAAGAGAGCAGCACATCTAAAATACGCCTCTATGCCAGGAGGAGAAGCAGCAGTAAGAGAACCCTGGCGCATGGCCTTTAGCTATCTTCGTGCTTCTAATCTAGCAAATCTAACCAGGTTAGATAAGGAGAAAACAAGACTTCTCGCGCAGATGATGGATAAAGATATAAATTCGCCTCTTACTTCTAGCATGGGTAGACTTTTTGATGCAGTATCGTCGCTTGTTGGGATTTGTGATAGGGCAGAGTATGAGGGGCAGGCGGCGGTTGAGCTGGAGAGAGCTATTGAGGGACCCCATACGAAAATCAAAGATTTCGTACGGGGCAGGCAAGGGACAAGGGACCCCATACGAAAATCAAAGATTTCGTACGGGGCAGGCAAAGGACAAGGGAAGTATAGCTTCACATATAAAGATGGTATTATTGATTGGACGCCGGTTATCAAGGCTATAGTTAAGGATTTAAAGGCTAAGAAGAGTAAGGGTGAGATTTCGCTTAAGTTTCATAATGCGGTTTGTCATATGATAAAGGATGTCTGTATTTTATTGAGAAAGAAATATAAAATCAACAGGGTCTGTATGAGCGGCGGCGTGTTTCAGAATAAGTATTTATCGAAAAATACACCACCACTTTTAGAAAAAGAGGGATTCAAGGTATATTTACATAAGAATTTGCCTAGCCACGACGGAAACATTGCGTTAGGCCAGGCAGTATTAGCCGGAGCATAACATGTGTTTAGCTATACCAATGAAGATTAAAAAAATAGAAGGCGACAGGGCCATTGTATCCAGTGGCAGTGTAGAGCGCAGGATCGCCATAAATTTTCTGACTAGCCCCAGAATAGGCGATTATGTAATGGTGCATGCAGGTTTTGCAATAGAAAAGCTCGACCCTAAACAAGCAGAGGAAACACTTGAAATACTTAGACGAATTTAGAGATAGTAAAATTGCCAAAAAGATCTCCATGGCCATTTTTGAAAAGGCTAAGGGCCTTGACCCTATAAATCTAATGGAGGTGTGCGGTACGCATACAATGTCGATCTGTAAATTCGGCATTCGTCAGATGCTACCCGAACATATAAATCTTATCTCAGGCCCAGGATGTCCTGTGTGCGTGTCGCCAAAATCCTATATAGATAAGGCAATAGCATTTTCCAGACTGCCCGATGTAATCTTGACTACGTTTGGAGACATGTTAAAGGTACCTGGTTCTAATTCCAGCTTGGCAGAAGAGAGGGCAAAGGGTGCCAATGTAAAAGTCGTATATTCCTGTTTAGATGCAGTAGATATTGCTGAGGAGAATCCTGATAAAAAAATAATATTTCTTGGCATAGGTTTTGAGACTACTTCTCCTACAGTTGCAGCAAGTATAGCATATGCAAACAAGAAAAAACTCAAGAACTTTTTCGTATATTCAGGACATAAAATAATTCCTCCTGCGATGAAGATATTGATCGCTGATGACGATATCAATATAGATGGCTTCCTGTGCCCTGCGCATGTAAGTACTATTATAGGTACCTTGCCCTATAAGACCATTAATATACCCTGCGTCATAGCAGGTTTTGAGCCACTAGATATCTTACAGGGCATCTTGATGCTCGTAGAGCAGATCGCGTCAGGCGCAATAAAGGTTGAAAACCAATACAAGAGAATAGTGAAAGAACAGGGCAATAAAAAGGCTTTGCATTTATTAGAAGATGTTTTTACAATAGAGGACTCTGAGTGGCGAGGCATGGGAGTATTGCCTAAAAGCGGCATGAAGATTTCTAAAAAATATTCTATGTTTGACGCTGAGAAGTCATTTAAGCTACCAGAGATAAAAACTGCGTCTGACAAAGGATGTATGTGCGGCAATATACTTAAAGGTATAAAGACGCCATTTGATTGCAGGTTATTTGCCAAGAAATGTACACCTGAAAAACCCCAGGGCGCGTGCATGGTCTCAAGCGAAGGCACATGCGCAGCGTATTATAGATATCAAGTGAGGACATAAGTTACGTCAATCTTTGATTGACGTAACTTATAAGTCCGAACTTGACCCCCACACCAATTATGTATTATGTATATGTGATAAAAAGCAGAAAAGACAGTGAGTTGTATATAGGATTTACAAATGATCTAGAGCGTAGAATGAGAGAACATGATAGAGGTAGAGTTTCTTCTACTAAAGCAAGAGCGCCTTTTAAATTGGTGTATTGTGAGGCATATGGCTCTGAAAAGGATGCTCGAGCTAGAGAGTTAAACTTAAAATTAAGATCTCGTGCTTTTACGCAGCTGAAGAAACGAATAGAAGCAAGCGTATCTACATAATTGGTGTGGGGGTAAATTCGCACCTTCACAGAAGTTAATCAAGGAGATTCAGTTGCATCATCCTATGGATGATGCAACTGAAGTGCTCATTTATGAAAAGAATAACATTATCTCACGGAAGCGGCGGGACATTGATGCATGAACTGATAAAGGAACTCTTTGTCAGGAATCTGGACAACCCATATTTACATAATTTAGGTGATGCCGCGCTTATTGAGAAAAATCTGGCATATACAACAGATTCTTTTGTTATAAGTCCAATATTTTTCCCAGGCGGCGACATTGGAAAGCTCTCTATTTGCGGGACAGTGAATGATCTGGCTGTTAGCGGCGCTAAACCTAAATATATTTCCTGCGGCATGATCGTTGAGGAAGGATTTGACTACAAGGATCTTGAGAAAATAACCCTATCTATAAAAGCCACATGTAAAGCCTCGGGTGTGTATATAGTTGCAGGTGATTTTAAGGTAGTTGAAAAGGGCGCAGTGGATAAGATTTTTATAAATACATCAGGTGTAGGCGAGATGCACAAGGGCGCAAGACTTTCATCTAGACGCATAAAGCCAGGCGATAAGATCATCCTTAGCGGTACTATGGGTGACCATGCCGCGGCAGTGCTTATTGCAAGAGAAGAGCTAAAGTTTAAATCAAAGATCTTCAGCGACTGCGCGCCTTTAAATGGTCTTATATCGTCTATAATATCTAAAGACATAAGATTTATGCGGGATCCTACTCGCGGCGGACTTGCAACTACATTGAATGAAATCGCAATAGAGTGCGGCTATAATATGACTATCGACGAAAAAAAGATCCCAATAAAAGAAAATGTCAGGGCCTTGTGCGAGATATTAGGTATGGATCCTCTATACATGGCAAATGAGGGCAAGGTCATGCTGATAGTTTCAGAAAAATCAGCATCAAAAGTTTTGTCTCGCATAAAAAAACATCCCCTTGGAAAAAACAGTAGAATAATAGGGGAAGTTGAGAAGCGCAAAGACAAAAAAGTTTATCTAAAGACGAAAATCGGCGGAACCAGGATTGTAGACATGTTAACAGGTGAGCAATTACCAAGGATCTGTTAGTGAGGGCATGAGTTACGACAATCAAAGATTGTCGTAACTCATGTGTCCGAACTAACCCCCACACCAATTGTGGTTTACAGTTATATAACTCATAATTGGTGTGGGGGTTAAATTCGCACCTTCAAAGAAGCTAAACACAGGAGATCAAGTTACGAAAATCAAAGATTTTCGTAACTTGAGTGCTCATTTAATGCATGAAATAGGTCTTGTAGACGACATAATCAGTAAAATAAAGACGGACTCAAAGGTAAAGAAGATCAATATCCTTATAGGTGAGCTCGAGCATATATCAGCAGATCACTTTGAATTTCACTTTAGAGAGCGCACAAAAGGCACAGCACTTGAAAACGTAAAACTTTCTTTTAAAAAAGTCGAGGCAAGATTTAGATGTAAGGATTGTAACACTGAATTCTCCCCAGACGAGGGCCTGAATGGCTGCCCTAATTGCAAAAGCAAGCTAAGTGATGTGACAAAAGGCGCTGGTATCAGCATAGAGTCAGTAGAATATGGAAAGATTTTATAGGAAGTGGACAAATAGTAAAGATCTTATCGCGCAGGAAGTCATTGTGAGCGAGACAGATCTATTGATTTCTGCTGAGAAAGATATAAAAGAACCTGCAGAAAAACTTATAAAAAAATTTAGGGCCCAGATAGAAGATTATATTAAAAAGCACCCTGAGTTTAAGACTAGCCTTGTGCCTCTGGAACTTCCAAGGCGAAACCTCCGCCAGCTATGTTGGCGGAGGTTTCGCCTTGGGATTATAAAGGATATGCTAGAGGCTTCAAAGCTCGCAGGAGTCGGCCCAATGGCAGCTATAGCGGGCGCGATTGCAGAATACGTTGGTAAAGGGCTTTTATCTGAGACAAAAGAGATTATAGTAGAGAATGGCGGCGATATATTCATAAAATCAGAAAAAGAACGCCATGTGGCCATATTTGCCGGCGATTCACCACTTTCCAACAAGCTCTCTATAAAAGTAAAAGCGCAGGATACGCCATGCGGCATCTGCACTTCTTCAGGCACAGTGGGCCATTCTTTAAGCTTTGGAAAAGCAGATGCATGTGTTATAATATCTAAATCAGTAGCTTTAGCAGATGCAGTAGCAACAGCAGCATGTAACAGGGTTAAAACCAAGCACGACATAAAACCAGCGCTAGAATTCGCAACATCTATTAAAGGCATCCAAGGCGCATTGATAGTATTAGGTAAGGATTTCGGAGTATCAGGTAATATTGAGTTAAAATAGTATTTTGTCATTGCGAGCGAAGTAATAGTAGGCCAGGTTTAAACCTGGCCTACTATTACGCAATGACAATTGTAGGAGGCGACAATGGTTTCCAGGCGAATTGTGTTAAAGTTTCCACATAGATTATTGGATCAGCCTATAGTGTATAGGATGGTGAAGGACTATGGCCTGGAATTCAACATATTAAAGGCATATGTAACTCCGAATGAACAAGGACTTTTGGTGCTCGAGCTTAGTGGTGACGACAAGAAGTTTGACAAAGCTGTGGCATATGCAAAGTCCATTGGCGTATCAGTCCAGCCGCTTTCCAAAGACATAAAGCGCAATGACAAGAAATGCACTCACTGCGGCGCATGCGTCCCAATATGCCCCACAGAGGCACTCGTAATAGACCCAAAGACCCGCAAGGTCGAGTTCTACAGCGAAAAATGCATAGCCTGTGAACTCTGCATCAAAGCCTGCCCTCCCAGGGCCATGGAGCTGCATTTTTAGAATCACAAGGCCTGTAACTCTAATATTTCCATATACTTACCCCACCCCAAGACGTCCCCAGTCATTTACCTTGCATATAGATGGGTTATAGGGTATAATTATATTGGTAAAGTAGTTAGCCTTAGGAAAAGGCTATTTTTGTGAGGAGATTATGAGTAAGTTTGGAAAAGGTTACAATGTGAAAATAGTGTTACTTATTATGGCTGTGGGATTTTTTATGTCTAATGCTGCTTATCCAGCAGCTTATTCTTTAAGAGTAGAAGTGGGAAGAGCAGTGGCAAATGGTAAATTAAAGGATGCTATGGAGCTGCAGCTCAGCAGGGAAGAGAGGGTTGTTCAGGCTTTTGAACTACTTCAGACACTAGCCAACGAAATGAAGATTGTTATTGAAAATTCTAAATTTTTAGATATAAAAAAGAGTTTAAAAGAGTGGGCTGAGAGCAAAGATAAAAATAAAGATCCAGCCAAGGCTCGAACCTTAGCGCAAGATATGTTTGATGAGTATAGGAAGATGAGAAAGATTTATCTTGAGAGATTTCAAAGCATTCTTAAGGATGAATATGACTCCGTGAAATATTTTGTTGATCTCGATGGTAATGGCTATTTTAAGTTTACAGTGGATTATGATTTAGATGATAGATTAGGAAAGCCATTAATGCATTTTGGTAATTTAATAGAAAATGAAACAGTAGGCAATTTGGAACAAAAAATCAGAAGGGTTGTTGAAAAAAACGATGTATATTTACAGTTACTGGAGGATATAAAATCACCCACAGAAAAAGTCTTAACTGCTGCAGAAACTATGTTAGAAGCTAACATTGAGCCAGAAAAGACTTATAAATTTCTAGCTTATTATTACAGAATGAAAATGCAAGGGCAAACTGTAAAAGTCAAACCTGCATTATATGATGCAATAATAGAAAACATTGCTTTGATAAGTGATAAGGTTTTTATTAAAGAAAAAGAGGCTGATAATATAGATATGCAAGTCGCAAGAGTTTACAAGGCAGTATTCGGAGATATACTGCAGTCACTTTTGAATTTAAATAAGAAAGATATATTCAATAAAGCCGAGCAGACTCAAAGCGTAATAAGAAAATTGGAAGATAATATAGAAGATAGGTTTAAAAAAGACAATGTTGAACAAATAACAAAAGATATATTAGGCTTAACAGAAGAAGACAATTCCTTTAACTTTGTAGTGTCTGTAATTCATACTGATAGAGATCGTTTTTTAGAGAATCTTAGGATTATAAAAACCCTGTTAACTGAGATAAAACCAGCTTCTATAAAAAGTTATATAGTTGAGGACATAAAACAGGCATATAGAAGAAAGCTTATCGAGGTAGCCACGCTATATCCTTCTGAGCAAGAGTGCAGAACGACTCTTTGGGGATATGCAATAGAGGCACCCGATTATAGTGGAATAGATATTGAATGTTTTACTGCTTATGTAGCAGGAGTGGCAAAGTTTCCGAATTTAGTTTTCTTTGAAAAAGGAAAGTTTCTTATTTGTGATATAGCTCCAGGAAAATTTGTTATTAATAAAGATGTTAAAGAAAACGATGTTATGGGGTCAGGAATTGCTCTTGGCGGTTGCGGGGTAGCTATTGTTAAAGGTGAGAGTGAAGATAAGATTGTAATGTCATTTACTCATCTTAGTATGGGAGGTTTTCATCTAAAGCATTTTTTAGATGAAGTTGATAATCTGAAGCTAAAAAACCCTCAAGTGATTTTTCTTATATATGAAAATAATAGATCAGGAATTACCAGAAATGAACTAAAAGAGTTGATATATAATTGCTCTGAAGATAATCATCCAACTCTTTTTAGGGCACAAGAAGATAAAAGAGTGAAGATAATTGAAAGAAAAAGTAAGGCGAGAGTATTTTCTACCCCAGAAGGCATTATTATTGCTAAGGAATCTAATGTTTATCCCTTTTTATGGAGTGATATAGACTCTGTGCCAGCAGGTCATTTCAAATCCATAGATGATCTATTAAAGGCTATTCTAATCAGTACTAATTTATAGCTGAAAATTTTTCCCTTGACACAATTCAGCGGTTGTATTATAGTTTACATAGTTACTTTTTATTTTGTCCTGAGTTTGTGATTTTTTTCACAAAGTCCCGTTGAAAGGTAGTTTCGTTGGATAAGTATTTCATTAATCGGCCCAACCTTGATAGACTTGCCAGGTCTTTGTCGAAAACCTATAGGGTGTATGTACCTGTAAAAGAAGGAGAGAACAGGTACTATAAGAAGGTCAGAGATAAAGGGCTTGAGGGCGCGTGTATAGGAGAGATACGGCCTGTACAGAGTATAAAGAGTTTCTTTTTTCCTGCTAGGACAAAGGTATCAGAATACTTTTCTGAAAAGACCTCAGATAAAAAATCAAGACCAGTTGCCATAATGGGCGCAAAGGCGTGTGACCTTGCTTCCTTAAAGGTAATGGACTATGTCTACATGCAGGATTCTTTTAAGGATCCTTTTTATGTTGCAAGGAGACAGGAAGGCCTGATTATCTCCAGCGACTGCACATCATTCGGTGAGACCTGTTTTTGCGTTTCATTAGGGCTATTGCCATATCCCACCGAGGACTTTGATATAAATCTTTCAGAGGTTGGTAGTGGATATGTAGTAGAAATAGGCTCTGATAAGGGCCAGAAACTGATAAAGGATTATTCCAAGCTTTTTCAGTCCGCGGATCTATATATTGATAAAAAAGAAGCGGCAAGAAAAAAGCTAAAGCTAGAGCTGGAAGCACATGTAAAGGCCAAGGCCATACCTTCAAAGGAGTTAATCCAAGAGCTTTTCAAGAAGAAGTTTGATTCAGACTTATGGGAAGAAACTGCAAAGACATGCGTTGAGTGCGGTGCGTGCAATGTGATTTGCCCTGCGTGCCACTGCTTTGTATTAAAGGATCAGAAGGTGGGCGAGGGCTTTGAGAGGCTGAGGATGTGGGATTCATGTCTTTTAATGTCTTTTTCCAGGGTAGCGGGCGGCGCGAACCCGAGAAAACTTCTGGCATCTCGTTTGCGGAATCGCTTTGATAAGAAGTTTAATTTCTTTCCAGATGTAATCGGCAAATTCGGCTGTACAGGCTGCGGCAGATGCACTGAGGCCTGCGCTGGGAAGATTGACATTCGAGAGGTTTTGAGCAAGTTATCATGATAGATAATCCATATGTACCTATAAAAGCTGAAGTTTTAGATGTTATCCAGGATTCTCCTACTATAAAGACAGTTAGGATGAAGCCTGAGAAGCCAATGCACTTTAAGGCAGGCCAGTTCGTGGAGATGACCATACCTGGATTAGGCGAGGCGCCTTTTACACCTTCATCTTCGCCATACGAGAAGAGCAAGATGGAGATCAGCATAATGAAGGTGGGAAAGGTTACAGATAAGGTACATGAGCTTAAAAAAGGTGATCTAGTAGGTCTTCGCGGACCTTACGGAAACGAATACCCGCTCAATGAATATGAAGGGAAAGATGTATTACTCGTGGGCGGTGGAGTAGGACTGGCACCTCTGCGCGCGCTATTCCTAGCGCTCGTGCATGACCTTAAGAAATACAAAAGCATAACATTCTGCTGCGGCTCAAAGACACCAGATGACATTATATATAAGGAGTGTGTACTTGATAAATGGCAGAAGATAGATAAGAATGTCAATTTCAGGGTAACTGTTGATAAGGGTGATGATAAGTGGAAGGGTGATGTTGGCCTTGTGACAACCACGCTTAATGATCTAAAGATCGATCTTAAGAATAGCGTGGCAATAGTGTGCGGCCCGCCCATAATGATGAAGTTTTCAACGTTTAAATTAATCGAGATCGGATATAAAGAGGATCAGATATATCTATCAATGGAAAAGAACATGAGCTGTGGCTTTGGCAAGTGCGGACACTGCAGGCTTGGGAATTTTTACGTGTGTAAGGACGGACCTGTGTTTAGGTACGACAAAATAAGCAAAATTCACGAGATCTGGGACTAGCACAGAAAAAACCGAGGCTGGACCTCGGCTTTTTTTGCCGAGGTCCAGCCTCGGTTTTTTCTGAGAGATGAAATGAAGCGATTATTTATTGATCTTGAGAAATTATATAACTGTGAGAAGCCAAAGGCAGAGTGCAGCTATTATTACCATCCTGAAAATGATGGGGTAACGCGGTTGCGCGAGCTAGGACAGTTTTTGCATGTCTGCCGCAAGTGCGAAGAGGCGCCATGCATCAACGCATGTCCAAAAGAAGCGCTCGAGAAGCAGGAAGACGGCACAGTGAAGCGCTACACAATGCGCTGCATCTCATGTAAGTCATGCAGCCTTGCCTGCCCTTTTGGCACAATACCGCTTGAGACTATACCTTATATAATGTCGCAGTGCGATGCGTGCATAGATAGACTTGATAAGGAAGAGCCTGTTTGCGCAAAGACATGTTCTATTAAAGACGCTGTGAAATTTATAGAGGTAAAGGAATCAGAAAAAGACGACATATATCTAATAGGTAAAAACATAGCAGTCCATGCCAAGGCATGGAAGAAACTTCATCCATAATGAGACTTTTATTTAATTTTTTAATATTCCCTGGATTTTTGTTTACAGCTGTAGTAGGCCTGGTGGCAAGCTGGATCGATCGCAAGGTAACTGCGCGCGTGCAGTGGAGAGTAGGGCCGCCATGGTACCAGCCGTTCATGGACCTTGTAAAATTAAGCATAAAAGAGATAACTGTTCCGAGAGATGCCTCAAAGCCAGTGTTTTTCATGGCGCCGCTTGTAGGTCTTAGCGCCGCGATATTGGCCTCTACATTTATATGGCTGCCCAATATAAATTTAAGCGCGGCTGGTTTTAGAGGGGACATCATAGTGATACTCTATCTCTTGACATTACCGGCAATAGCGCTTATATTAGGCGCATCTTCCAGCGGAAATCCCCTGGCAGCTGTGGGCGCGTCAAGAGAAGTCAAGCTCGTCCTGGCATATGAGTTACCTTTTATCTTAACCCTACTTGTTCCTATAATAAAGAGCAGCGGACTTATTAAATTATCAGAATTAATCGCATACCAGGGCATAAATGGCGCATTTGTCTCAAATGCCTCAGGCATACTCGCGCTTCTCGTAGCAATATTCTGCATGCAGGCAAAGCTGGGCCTTGTGCCATTTGATATGGGCGAGGCAGAGACAGAGATAATGGGAGGCGTGTACATAGAATATTCAGGCATGCTGCTCGCGATCTTTAAACTTACAAAGACAATGATGATGGTGGCGCTACCTGTATTTTTATCAACCATATTCTGGGGCGGATTCAGCATCTGGAAATACGTGGTGCTGCTGGTAATAATAGTCTTGATGAGGAATACAAATCCAAGGGTGCGGATCGATCAGGCAGTGAGATTTTTTTGGGGCAAGATGACAATGCTTGCCGCAGTCGCAGTTTTATTAGCGGTACTGGGGATGTAAGATGAGTTTAAAATTAAAGGCATTAACAAAATCTATCTGGGTATATCATCTTTGCGTAGGTGGAAGCTGTAACAATTGTGATATCGAGATCCTGGATCTATTGACGCCTCGATACGACGTAGAAAGGTTTGGGATAATGCTTGTCGGAAGCATAAAGCACGCGGATGCTATTCTGGTTACAGGTTCTTTAAGTTTAAAGGCAGTTGAACGCGTGAAAAGAGTTTATGAACAGGCAACAAAGCCATGCGTAGTAATAGCTATAGGAGCTTGTGCTTGCGGCCAGGGAATTTTTGCAAAAGGGCCAGTTACGCCTAATCCTGTGGATTCGCTTCTCCCAATTAATATTTATATACCTGGCTGCCCGCCAAAACCAGAGGCAATGATAATGGGCATTGTGAAATTAATCAAGAAACTTACGGATAAGAAATGAAAAAACAACAAATTATCGAAAATATAAAGGTGCGCTCAGGAAAAGACATGTTGGATTTCAATGACAGGTCTGAGAGGCGTGTCTATATAACTATAAAAAAAGAGATCTTGCCCAAGATAGCGAGATACCTGTTCAATGACGTAAAGGCCAGGTTCTCAACAGCAAGCGGCGTGGATACAAGATCAGCAATTGAGATGCTCTATCACTTTTCAGTTGATGAGATAGGGCTTATTGTTACGCTAAGGGTTATTCTGGATAAGTCCAATCTCGAAATAGACAGCCTTACCTCTATAATGAAATGCGCAGAGTGGATCGAAAGAGAAATACATGAACTTTTAGGCGTAAATTTTAAGGGTCATCCGAATCTAAAGCATTTGCTTTTGAAAGACGATTGGCCAGAAGGAAATTATCCGTTAAGAAGGGATCAATAGATGGCAGAGAGAAAGATCATCCCGATTGGACCATATCATCCGCTGCAGGAAGAGCCGGAGTTTTTCAGGCTGCATGTTGATGGTGAGACTGTAGTGGATATAGACATAGAGATCGGCTATAATCTTCGACTCATTGAAAAAATATCTGAATCTAAGACCTATGACCAGGTGACATTTCTGATTGAGAGGATTTGCGGTATCTGTTCTACATCTCATCCTTTTGCGTATACTAATGCGATAGATGATCTTTTGGGCGTCACAGTTCCTGAAAGGGCGCTTTATATTCGCAGTATAATAGGAGAGCTTGAAAGGATACATTCGCATCTTTTGTGGCTCGGACTGGCAGGACACTTTTTAGGATATAATACTGTTTGGATGTGGGCATGGAGATATAGAGAGCCAGTGCTGGATATATTTGAGAAAATTTCAGGAAACCGCAATCATTACGCAATGTTTAAGCCAGGCGGTGTCAGGCGGGACATGCACGAAGAAGATTTTCCGTGGATAAAAAAGACATTGAAGAGTCTGATCCCTAAATTCGATATGTTTAAAGGCGCTGTGATGGACGATCCTGTGATACGGGCCCGGACAGAAGGGATAGGGGTATTGACTAAACAGGACGCGCATGATTATGCTGTTGTTGGGCCTACAGCCAGGGCCTCTGGGGTTGCGATTGATGTAAGAAAAGATGATCCGAGCGGCGCATACGACAGGGTTGAATGGAAACTTATTACACAGGAAGGCGGGGGCGTATTCGCAAAAGCAGTTGTCAGAATATTAGAGCTTTATGAATCCGCGAATATTATAATACAGTGCCTGGATAATATGCCAAAAGGACCAATAGACCTTAATATAAAAGATATGCCGGTTGGAGAGGGTATTGGCAGGTATGAGGCGCCAAGAGGTGAAGTGTTTCATTATATTATGTCTGACGGTGGGAATAGTCCTGCCCGGCATAAGGTGAGAGCCCCGAGCTTTATGAATATTGCATCGAATAAAAAGGCAGTAGTTGGCCATACGATTTCAGATGCCACGATAATCCTTGCGGCAGTTGATCCATGCTACTGCTGTACAGAGCGAATGGCAGTAGTAGATTATAAGAGCGGAAAGAAACTTATGGATGGCCAGGACCTGATCAGGCTTTCGCAGGAAAAAACCGCGAGAATGCAAAGAAAATGAAATTACTATTACAGCCAATTTTAATCTCTATATTAGCAGGTGCTTTTATTCTTCTTGTGCCAAAAAAGCTCAGGAAAGTGGCAGAGGGGTTTAGTCTTGTTACCTCTATATATCTATTGGTCGCGTGCGTAAAGATATTTATGAGCGCTCCGATCCAGAGCGATATTTTGTACGTGGATAATCTCTCAAGGTTTATTGTGCTGGCAATAGGGCTTTTCGGCGCGCTTGTAACCCTATATTCATTGCGCTTCATGGCCTCATACAAAGAATTTCGTTCGTATTATGCGAATACAATGTGGACCATAGGATTTTCCATACTCGCGGCAGTCTCGAATAACATTGTGCTTCTTATTGTGGCATGGGGTTTTCTTGGCTTTACGCTTTATATGCTGATCAATGTGGCTGGGCCTCGCGCCGCGAACATCAGCAAGAAGACCTTTATTATAATAGGCGGAACAGATTCGCTTATGATACTGGGTTTTGCGATCATGTGGCTCATCACAAAAGACCTGACCCTGAGCACTACAAAGATAGCCATAGATACCCCGCTTTCATTCTGGGCATTTTTATTAATAGCTATTGGCGCGCTTGCAAAGGCAGGCGCAATGCCATTTCATACATGGGTGCCTGATACGGCAAAAGAGGCGCCTGTGCCAGTAGCTGCATTTTTACCTGCATCACTCGATAAATTGCTTGGCATATACCTGTTAGCAAGGTTAGTATTGAATGTTTTTATATTGAATAGTTTCACTTACGCGCTTCTTATGGCAGTAGGGGCAATTACAATAATCGCAGCAGTAATGATGGCGCTCGTGCAGCACGATTTTAAGAGACTTCTTGGTTATCACGCGGTGAGTCAGGTCGGCTACATGATACTTGGCCTTGGCACTGGTAATCCAATAGGTATTGCCGGCGGGCTTTTTCATATGTTGAACAATACTATATACAAGTCGTGCTTATTTTTTAGCGGAGGCAATGTCCAGCATAAAACAAACACTTCAGATTTGGATTCTTTAGGCGGACTGGCAAAGATAATGCCTCTGACATTTCTTGGTTTTCTTATAGCCAGTCTGTCTATATCAGGCGTACCGCCATTTAATGGCTTTATGTCAAAGTGGATGGTGTATCAGGGCTTGATAGAGAAGGGTAAATCAGGCGGAGTGCTGTGGATATTCTGCATAGTAGCTGCGATGTTTGGCAGCGGCCTCACGCTTGCGTCCTTTATCAAGCTAATACACGCAATCTTCTTAGGTAAATCCAAAAACGGGCCAACGGGCCAACGGGCCAACGGGCAACGGAACGAAGTTTCTTGGACTATGTGGTTGCCGCCAGTGATTCTCGCAGGTTTTTGCATAGTGTTCGGAGTATTTGCCTATGCTATTCCTTTAAAATATTTAATAATCCCTGCTGTATCTGCAAATTTAAACTTTATAGGGTCATGGCCGTCTTCGCAGGCTACTTTATTCCTACTCATAGGTCTTGGTGTTGGTCTTGTAGTATATCTCCTGGGCAATTTTAAAGGCGTAAGAGAGACAGGGCATTATATAGGCGGAGAAGAGCTTGAAGACAATATGCGGCTTTCCGGCGCAGAGTTTTATAATACAATAAAAGAGCTTCCTTTTATAAAAGGTATTTACGCCAAGGCTGAGAGGAAATTATTTGATATTTACGAACAAGGTAAGAAGCTTGTATTTTTCTTCATAGGTATACTAAAGTTTTTGCACAATGGCGTGCTTCCAACATATCTGGTGTGGTGCCTGTTGGGCGTCATAGTGTTTTTGTTTACAATAGTAAGGTAGAAAACAATGCTTGAGTTACAGATACTTTTAATATTTATGATAATAGCCGCGATGATCGCTGTAAAGTCTAAGGATCTTTTGTCCTCAGTTATTGCAGTAGGTACTGTAGGCCTTGGACTCTCGCTCGCCTTTTTAATACTTAAGGCGCCTGACCTTGCGATCGCGCAGCTCGTGGTAGAGATCCTGGTCATAATAATACTCATAAGGGCCACGATCAGAAAAGACCTTCCGTTTTCTACATCCGGACGCTGGTTTTTTAATACCTTTGTGACATTTTTATTTCTGATCGTATTCCTGGGATTTGGTTATTATTGCATGAAGGATCTACCAGGATTTGGCGAGCCCATCATGAAGATCTCGCAGAGATTTATAACAGAAGGCCTGAGAGAAACAGGCGCCGCGAACCTGGTAACAGCAGTAGTCCTGGATTACAGGGCCTATGATACTTTGGGTGAGGCAACTATTCTTTTTACAGCTGTGATCGGAGTCCTGGCAGTTATACGTAAGGTCGGAAGGAAGAAGTAATATGACAGAACCCCAGAAGGGTATGACTTTAATAGTAAAGACGATTACGCGCCTGACAGTGGGTCTGATACTCTTATTCGGCGTTTATATTGTCAGTCATGGGCACCTCAGCCCCGGAGGCGGATTTGCAGGAGGCGTGATTATCGCGCTTTCCTTTATACATATTATGTTGGCATTTGGCAAAGAGACTGCGTTTAAAAAGGTAAACCAGGCCATTGCGTCGTTTTTTGAAAGTCTTGGCGCGATAATATTTATAACGCTTGCGCTTATCGGTATCGCGAGCGGTTATTTCTTTTTGAATTTTCTGTCAAAGGGTGAGCCTTTTACGCTTTTTAGCTCAGGACTCATTCCTTTATATAATGTGGCAATATGTTTTAAAGTTGGGGCAGGACTTTTTATTATATTCATTACGCTTGTGCTTTTGAAAATACCTGGAGAGGATAGCGAGAAATGACAGTTTATTTTTTGTGTCTGGTGCTTTTTTGCATCGGGCTATATTGTATATTAAGGAAGCGTAATCTTATAAAGATAATCATAGGCATCGCCATAATGGAGTATGCTGTAAATTTATTTTTTATACTTGTTGGTTATAAGATGAATGGCCGCGCGCCTATACATGCTCCTGATCAGGAAATACTAAACATGGTGGATCCATTGCCGCAGGCACTGGTCCTGACCTCTATAGTCATTGGACTCGCAGTCACTGCCCTTATCGCGGCTATCGCGATGAGGGTGTATGAGAAATACAGGACCTTTGATATTACGAAGATCAGAAGGTTAAAAGGTTAGTTATGTCACATAATATAATACCTTTATTTGTCGCGATACCGCTTGCAGCAGCGTTTGTGAATTCCCTTATTGGAAAAAAGATAAAAGGATTTTCAGATGCGCTTTCAGCCCTGGCAACACTGTCTCTGGCAGTGATCTCAGTATTGGCAGTGGTCTTATTTAAAGAGAATGGAGTCATGGTCTATAAGGTAGGTGGATGGTTGCCGCCTGTAGGCATTGCCATGGTCATAGACGGGCTTACTGCATTCATGCTGGTCACGATCAATGTGATCGCGTTTTTAATAAGCATTTATTCAATAGATTACATGAAGAAGTACACTGAGAAGTGGCTTTTCTATTGTTTATTTTTACTCATGATAGCAGGCATGAACGGAGTCATTATAAGCGGAGACATGTTTAATCTCTACGTGTTCCTGGAGATCGCGGCTATCGCGAGCTATGCCCTTGTGGCATTTGGAACAGAGCACGAAGAGCTCGAGGCATCATTTAAATACGCGGTTATGGGTACCCTGGCGTCTACCTTTATATTGTTAGGCATTGTATTTTTATATAGCGTTACCTCTACTTTGAATATGGCTGATATGTCCATGGCATTGTTTGAGGGAGGCTCTACGCGCGTAGTTTTACTGGTTAGCGTGTTGTTCTTGATGGGCTTTGGTCTTAAATCAGCGCTTGTTCCTTTTCACGCATGGCTTCCTGACGCGCATCCGTCTGCGCCAGCCCCTATTTCCGCAATGCTCTCAGGCGTGCTCATTAAGTCACTCGGCGTCTACGCAATGGTGAGGATTTTCTTTAGTGTAATAGGTATTACCCCTGAGATCTCAGCTGCATTAATGGTGTTGGGGGCGCTATCCATGATCTTTGGCGTGTTTCTGGCGCTTGGACAATGGGACATGAAAAGGCTCCTGGCGTATCATTCTATAAGCCAGATCGGGTATGTGGTTTTGGGGATCGGACTGGGAACACCGCTTGGAATACTGGGAGGATTATTTCATTTATTTAATCACTCGGTGTTTAAGTCACTTTTATTTTTGAATTCCGGGGCAGTTGAATACGCGACAGGCACAAGGGATCTGCAGAAAATGGGTGGGTTAAAGGAAAAGATGCCTGTTACAGGAGCTACTTCACTCATAGCGTCCATGTCTATCTCAGGGATTCCGCCTTTTAATGGATTCTGGAGCAAGCTCATTATTATTGTCGCGTGTATAGAGGCGCAGCATTTTGCGTATGCATTCTGGGCTGTTCTGGCAAGTATCCTGACACTGTCTTCATTTATGAAGGTGCAGAGATATGGATTTTTTGGAGAGTTAAAAGAGAAGCTGAGCCAGGTAAAAGAAGTGCCGTTTTTTATGAAGGTTTCCATGATCGCCCTGGCAGTTATCTGTTTGTTTGGAGGAGTGCTTTTATTGCCGGCTCTTTCCGGGGATTTTCTTAATGTGGCAAGGGACACAGTGTTGGCTGGACAGGATTATATTACAGCTGTTTTTGGAGCGATAAAATAATGTTGAGTAGAATCATATTATTCGTATTGGGACTTATTGCGTGGACGCTGCTTACATGGATACCTAGTTGGCAGCATTTAATTATAGGTGTCCTGGCGTCAGGATTTGTCGCGTTTATGACAGGGGATCTTTTCATAAGAAGGCCTCACCTGGTTACGCACGGTACGCGCTATATCTGGTTCTTATATTATGTGCCTGTTTTTATCTGGGAATGTTTTAAGGCCAATATTGATGTGGCCTATAGGGTTCTTCATCCTGACTTACCTATTCATCCTGGCATAGTCAAGGTCAAGACCGAGCTTAAGTCAGACGCTGCTCTTACATTTTTGGCAAATTCTATTACACTTACGCCTGGAACGTTGACCGTGGATATAGATAGGGAAGCTGGTTATTTGTACGTGCACTGGATAGAGGTAAAGCATAAGGATATCGAGAGGGCGACCAAGGCAATAGTTGAGAGGTTCGAGAGTATTTTAAAGAGGGTATTTGAATAATGAAAAAGAGTAGGACGCGTTATATTGTTGGCCTTATTTTTATTTTGGCAGTGATGTCTGTAATTTTATTCAAGCCATACCCTATTCTTTTTTCTCAGGACATGCCTTTTATAGGATTTTTGCAAAGGACGTTTTACATCCTTCTATTCGCGTGCATATTGTGCCTGTATCGTATACTGAGAGGGCCGACTTCTGCGGATAGGGCTGTTACCATTGATATGCTGGGTGTCTTGATAGTCGGATTTTGCGCTATCATGGGTATTGCTACTGGCAGAAGCTGGTATATTGATATAGCGATCGCGTGGGCGCTGCAGAGTTTTATAGCTACACTTGCCCTGGCGAAATTTTTAGAAGGAAAATCATTCGATGATTAATATAATCGGGTTAGTATTCATATCTATTGGGGTTTTCTTTGATTTTATTGGGTGTTTGGGCCTTGTGAGGCTGCCGGATGTGTATAATCGTCTGCAGGCATCTACTAAGTGCATAACCTTAGGGACGTGCAGCATATTGTTCGGCGCTTTTCTTATCCATGGTTTTGTAGCAGCTGGCATGAAAGCGCTTTTATGTATGGCGTTTTTGATACTCACTTCTCCAGTGTCTGCTCATGCATTGGCACGAGCCGCGCATAAAGCAGGCGTGAAGCTGTGGGAGAAGAGCGTGGTAGATAGATACGCGGAGGATGGGAACTAAATGAAAAATCCAAAATCCAAATACTACCAAATCCCAAATAAATCCAAAATCCCAAATCCCAATATATGTTTGGGATTTTGAAATTGGGATTTATTTGGTAGTATTGGTAGTATTTGATATTGGGATTTATATATTATGCGATATCCTAAGATACGAGAGTTAATTGAAGCGATTAAGGCATTGATTCAGGGGCCATATACGTCGAAGTTTCCTTTTAAGCCGCATGTGCCGCCAGAACGATACAGGGGTCAACCTGTCTATAACGATGACGAGTGCGTTGGCTGCGGAGCATGTGCTGAAGTTTGTACTACAGGTTGCATAAAGATGGAAGACGATGTAAATTCTGATCCGCCCAAGAGAAAGCTTACAGTGCGTTATGAAAGCTGCATATTTTGCGGTCAGTGTCAGGTCGCGTGCATCACTAAAGAAGGAATCAAACAGACGAATAAGTTAGATGATCTGTCAGTATTTGACAGAAGTGAGGCAGTGAATTCTGTTGAAAAAGAACTGGTGCTGTGCGAAGGCTGCGGCTGTACAGTGGGAGCAAAAGAGCACTTGATTTGGGTCGCGAAAAGACTCGGTCCTCTTGCGTACTCAAGCCCTACCTCATATTTATCCGCATTAAAGGATCTAAAATTGGCATATCTTAAGGTTGAAAAATCAGATGAACTAACTCGCCAGGACCGCATAAAAACACTTTGTCCAAAGTGCAGAAGAGAAATCACATTAAACACATAAGAGATATTTTAAAAGGTAAAGTCGCCATAGTCTGTATCGGCAATAGAGACCGTGGAGACGATGGTATTGGTCCGTATCTTGCTGATGCCATAAAAGGAAAAACCCCCCATGAAGTTATGGATGTGGGCGTTACTCCAGAAAATTATACTGGCGTCATAACAAGATCAAAACCAGATACAATAGTTTTAGTGGATGCAATACAGTTTGAAGGTGACCCAGGCGAGGTAAAATTGTTTTCAGGAGATGACCTTCGCATAGGAAAGATCTCCACGCATGACGTGTCCCCTAAACTTTTGATAGAATATCTTAAATCTTCGACAAATGCTGATATCTATGTGGTAGGCGTAAAGCCCAAATCAAATAAATTTGGCGAGTGCTTGAGTAACGAGACCAAAATGGCAATAAAAGAATTGACAAAAATACTCTCTTAGTTATAATCAAAAGTACTATGGCCACTATAGAGATGGAATTAAATAAAATCAGGATTGATGAGAATAGAGGCGAGCAGGTCATTGTTCTCAAAGAAAAAGCAGGGGAGAGGCTTTTACCTATAGTTATTGGCATAATGGAGGTCGCTGCCATAAAGATGAAGGTGAGCGGCTTGACCCCACCCAGGCCCATGACGCATGATTTATTATGCAGTACTATAAAGCAGCTCGGCGCTAAGATCAGCAAGATAGTTATTACAAGGCTGGAAGAGAACACCTTTTTCGCAAAGTTAGTCCTGCAGGTAAATGGCAGGTTTGAAGAGGTAGACGCAAGGCCCAGCGACAGCATTGCCCTATCTGTCCGCGTAAAAGCACCGATTTTTGTAGAGGAGTCTGTTCTAGATAAGATTTCAGCAGCTTAGTATTGCCGAGGCCTAACCTCGGTAATACTACTTTCCATTGCCTACCTTGGCCAGGCGGATTAAGCTTGGCTTTTTTGTTATCTTCAAGGATAAATCATCTACAATAGAATAGATGCAGGGGATCACGATGAGCGTGAGCACAGTCGCAAAAGTTATGCCCCAGCATATGGAGAGTGCCATTGGTACCAGGAACGGATCTTTTCCGCCTATGCCATAGGCAACAGTTGAGAGGCCTCCAGCTGTTGTGATGGTGGTGAGAAGTACTGGCCTGATCCTCATTTGACCAGCCTTTATTATTGAATCATGCCTGTTTATGCCCTGCCGCCGTAATTTATTGATAAAATTCACAAGCACGATCGAGTCGTTTACCACAATGCCATTTAGCCCTACTATGCCCAATATTGCCATGAATGAGAATGGCATTCCATGCAGGAGAAAGGCGATTACCACACCTATGAGCCCGAATGGTATCGCGAGCATTACAATGAAAGGCTGGACAATGGATTTAAAGAAAGACGCCAGGATCAGGTATATAATGAGAAAGGCATAGAAGAATGCTTTTAAAAGGCTCTTTAAGGAATTCATGGTCTCTTCTTTCTCGCCGCTATATTTGACAGAGTATCCTATGTGGCGCTGCGATAGGGCCTTAAATTTTTTCTCCAGCAGGGCGTTGACCTTGAGGGACGTTATCTTATTCCTATCCACATTTGCCGACGCAGTTACCACGCGTTTTCCGTCGAGATGATGGATGGTCGTGGTTCCAGGCACTTTTTTAATGTCTGCTACATTTTTAAGAGGTATGAGATTGCCGAAACTATTGCGTATCAGGATATCTTCAAAGACATTCATATTCCTTGAAAGTTTTTCCGGGAACATCACAATGACATCTGTTTCCTCTTCCGCCTTTACTGGTTTTATCTTAGTGGCAATGCTTCCTTCAAACACCGCGCGTACTGTTTTGGCTATCTGCGCTACGCTAAGGCCTGCGAGGCTGGCCTTAGCATTATCAACCTTTACAAGGATTTCTTCCTTGCCTGGTTTGTGATCCCATGTCACATCAGTCGTGCCATCTATTGTGTTTAAGTGATCCATGTATTCCGCGGCTATTATGTCAAGTTTCTCGAAATCCTCGCCCCTGATCTTGGCCTCGACTGCCTTGCCAACAGGTGGGCCGGATTCAGGCTTATCGAATCTAAGGTCTTCAAATCCCCTGATGTCTTTTGCCTTCTGACGCACGTCTTCTATTATTTCTTCAACAGATCTTTTTCTATCCTGTTCAGCTGTAAGATAGACAGCTACCTGTACCAAATGACTTGACTGTCCAGCGAATGGATCATGCCTGTCCTCTGCTATTGCGCCAACAGATGTCACAAATGTATCCAATTCTTCTAAAGGAAGCTGCGAGACTATTTCCTCGACTGGAAGGATGAGTTCATTCGTCTTCTGTAAAGGTGTGCCTATGGGCGCCTCTCCTCTTACAAAAAAGTAATTTATTCCAGAAGAAGGGAAGAGGACGAACTTTAAGACGCTGAAAGCGAGAAAACCGCATACCAGTAACACTATTGTAAAGCCCGCAAGGACTTTATATTTTCTTTTTATCGCCGCATTGACCATTTTTGTATAAAATCTCACAAGTCTTTTAAACCATGGCATATCTTTTGCTATATTGGTAGGCCTTCCGCCAGCGTCATATTTTATCTTTACAAAATCCGCCAGGTGGCTCGGCAGTATTATGAGCGCTTCTCCGAGTGAGGCTAAAAGCGCTATGATAAGTACAGTCGGGATATTCCGTATGAACTTTCCTATGATGCCTGTCATGAATAAAAGGGGACAGAACGCGGCTACAGTGGTCAGTACTGCCGCAGTGACCGCGCCCATGACCTCTTCAGAGCCCCTGACAGCTGCTTCACGAGGTTTCACGCCCTGTTCCATGTAGCGATACACATTTTCAGCGACTATGATCCCGTCGTCGACCAGCATACCAAGCACTATAATAAGGCCGAACATGCTTATTAGATTTATAGTAATGCCCATCATGTTCATGACCACAAATGTCGCTAAGAATGATATAGGTATGCCTAAGACTGTCATGAATGCAACGCGGTACTGTAAGAAAAGCAATACAGAAAGCACCACGAGGATAAAACTCGCCCAGCCATTATTTTTCAGGACATTAAGCCGTCTTCTGGCAAAGAATGAATAATCATTTACATACGAGATCTTAAGCGCGTCCGGGCAGTTTTCAAGGTATTGGTCACATACTTTTTTAACTTCATTCACAATACTTATGGCATCGCCGGATTGTTTTTTCATTACAATAAGATTTATCGAACGCGTGCCAAGCGTCTTATTTATTATATCTTCTTTCTTAAAGGAATCCTTTACCTCCGCGATGTCTTTTATCCTGAGCCAGTTTCCAGCGTCATTGGCCCTGATGATTATATTTTCAACCTCTTTGGCTGTAGAAAATTCTCCAGTAGTCCTGATGCTGTACTCCGTGTTTTCTGTATTGATCTCGCCTGCAGGCACGCTGATGTTTCTGGAGGCAAGGGCTTGCGAGATCTCGTCGAACGAGACATATCTCTCGCGCATTTTTTCAGGATCGACATGGACCTGTATTTCTCTGTCGCGGTAACCAGATTCGCGTATCTTAGCAACGCCTTTTATGTCCTCCAGCAGATCCTCCAGGCCATCGCTATAGTATTGCAGCTTTTTCTCACTCATGTCTCCTGAGAGCGACACCTCTATTACAGGGTATTGCTTGCTGCTTATCTCAGTCACTACAGGGTCCTGGTAGATGTCTTTAGGCAGGTTTTTTACACGGTCTACAGCAGTCTGTATGTCGCTCACGACCTTTTTCTTATCGCGTTCATCAGGATCTAACTTTACATTTATAAATGACGCGCCTGCGGATGAGGATGACTTTATCTCTTTTATGCCATCGACCTCTTTGAGTTCTTTTTCAATAGGCACAGTGATGAGTTTTTCAACATCAAGAGGTGTGGCGCCAGGGTATGCGGTAGTGATGCTTACAATGTCAAAATCCACATTCGGGAATACCTCTCTATTCATGCCCACTACCACTATGAGCCCGAATATGATTATAAGGACTGAGACAAGATTAACAAATAATGACTGGTTGACACTAAAACGCGGTAGACTCATGGTTCCTTCCTTAGTTAGTATCGGTTGTGTGTTGTGAGGGTGTGTTATGAGTTGTGGGTCGGGTTGTGTGGGTGGGTTGTGTGTTTTTACTCACTACTCACAACTCATAACTCGACTCACAACTCATAACCCACCCCCAATCTCACCCTTATTACTCAAACCCTATACGTTTCAGAAAACTGTCCTCAGCATCCATCAGTTCCAGTATGGCGACGCGGTAATCAAAATAGGCTTTCTTTGTCGTGAGGCTCGCGTTCAGGGCATCCTCCTGGTATCGTATAAGCGTATCTGAGCTGGAACGGCCGTATTTGAATCGCTTTTCCTCCTGAGATAATTTTCCTCGCTGGAGATTTTCAACGCGCTGCATCCTGGACATGTTGATCTTATTTACGGATAGATTCCTGAATTTCTCGTCGACGTCTGAAATGACCTGGCGCTCTGTCTTTTGTAGATTAATAATTGCCTTTGTCTTTTCCAGCGTTGCCTTTTCATGCTCGCTCTCAGCCTCATTATTTTCAAGAGGATATTTAAATTCTATGCCCACGTAATACTTAGGATTTGAATCTTCATATACATCTTCAAGCGCCCTGGAATATCTGGAATCAATGCCATTGGTCGCAAAGGTGGCCTTCATGTCTATCTCAGGAAACAGGGAATTTTTTTTCATCCGGAGTTTTACTTTTTTTGCTTCTATGTCATTTTTCTTGGAAATATAATCGCGCCTATTTTCAAAGGCAGCATTAAGGCTTTCAGTAAAGTCAGCATTAATTTCTCTGCCTTGCAGATCATCAACAGGGAAGAGCCTTAGATCATTTTTCATATTTAGGTGTACCCTTAATAGTTCCTCAGCTGTCTTTAGTTCATTTGAAGCCAGGAGCAGCTCACTTTTCCTTACATGCATATTTGCTTCACTGGCGAGTACATCTCCTGTTTCAACAAGGCCGATCTTTAGCTTTCTGCGATATTGATTAAAAAGACGAATCGCCTTTTTCAGCATCTCTTTTTTTATCCTGAATCCTTCTGTTGCGAGCGCGAGCTTCCAGTAGGCCTTTTCAGCGTCAATAATAGCATTTTCGATCTTTATGTATGAATCGAGCTCAGCATTTTTGATCTCCCATTTTACGATCTCTATATTGCCGCGGTCGATCAGGCCAAAAAAGTTCTTTGCTATTGGCTGGGTCACGCCGATCTCTATCTGTGATTCATGGTAGGGATTTGTAGAGACATAGGCTGAATCTGACCATTCTCGGCTATTTGTAAAATCTATTTCAACGTCAGTGCCGCTAGAGAGTTTTTTATCAATACCTATATTATAATCATTCGTTATGCTTTTTGTGCCGGCAAGGGACGACGCGGATTTTCTCTGGTCATTGGTGTACCCTATTTCTCCATTTAAGATCGTATCGAACACTGCTTCTTTATAGCCCAGATCAGTGCCTTTTATCTTTGAGTCGAGCTGCGCGAGTTTTATTTCCAGATTATTGCTTATAGCGATCAATCTGACATCTTCGATAGAGATCAAAAAAGTATTATTTGCTTTTTCTGTCTGAGATAGCGCTGCGCCAGACGGGAGAAGGGCCAGATTTATTATTATTGAGAAAACTAAAAGTCTTTTCATTTTGTATTTCCTGTAGTGCTGGAGATTTTCTTTAGTATATGAAGATATTGTTTTTGCTCTTCAGCTGTCAGGCGCACGAGTATCTTTTTCCATACATCCCGGATAGCACCCATGTGAGTCTTTACTATATTCTCACCCTTTTTTGTAAGAGATACCATGACCACGCGCCTGTCCTCTGGATCGGGGCTCCTCTTTACATAGCCTGATCTGACTAATCTGTCTATAAGGCCTGTCGCAGTAGGAGGAGAGATGTTGCGTTCCTTGGCTACGGTCTTGGTCTTGCACTGGCCATGGGCCTGTATGGTTACAAGGATTATTATCTGCGCGCTTGAGATGTTAAGCTTGAATAAAGAACTGGTCTGCACTGTTCTCATGAGCTTTGGGATCAAGGTTGAGATTTCATGGGCTATCTGGTCTACTGTAGCCATGGCGGCCTCCTTTGTAATATATCCCTCGACTTCGCTCGGGATAAATTTGTTCGCCTGAGGCGAACAAATTTAGTTCGCCTAACTAAATATTAGCACATCAAACTAAATCTGTCAAGGTCTATTTTTAGTCTTCTTTCCAGGATATAAGGGATGGAGGGAGGTCGCTTGGGAGGTAGTCAAAGGCAGATAGTACATCGTCTCCGTCGAAATTTACAGTAGGATTACCTGTTACAGTGGTATCAAATTCAGTGCCGCTTTCTACGAATATAGCCCCGTCTATTACAGGGTCGCCGCTTATCCATAATGACCCTATTATCCAGATGATCCCCTCAAAGTGGCCGCCTGTTATTTTAGCGTCTCCGTTTACTACCAGGATGCCGTTTCCTGTCCAATTGTTGTCTGTTATGCGGAAATCTTCCAGAGAGTCTATGTCCACCCATGTAATATTACTTACAGGCGTTACATTGTTGGGAGGGTCTACGTAAGAATTATTGGCGCTATCTTCCATTGTTTCTTTTGAGATCCCAAAGATTTCTTCAAAGTCAAATACGTAATTTTCGTCTATATCACCGTTGATCTCAGCGCTGCCCCTTACAACCACATCACCATTTGCAGTAATAGCTGAGGTGACCCCAGATGGCCCTGCAAGAGCCGATTGTTCCACTATCGCCCTTATTGTGCGTACTATATTATTAGGGTCTGTAGTATCTGTATCTGGCACACCACCTGTAGAGACTACCAGGTATCTGGTCGATGAAACAGAGCTTGTTTGAGTCGAGTAGCTCCCTGAGCCCAGGGTAGCAGAGAAAGAAGCAGTCGAAAGATCTGAGATCGCCTTGTCCAGTCCTGCTTCTGCCAGCCAAAAGGCCTGCATAGAATCTCTTTCTTTAGATGCTACTCTTTGTTCACCAATGCTCCTGCTGGCAAAACCTACAGTGAGTATCACAAGCACAGTAATGACCATGTATGAAGCAATGAGTATCATGCCTCTATTGTTTTTAATAAAGCGTGTCCGTATCATGGATTTCTTACCTTTACTTCTGTGGTATTAGTTAAGGTTGTCTGAATAGTGCTAAA
The DNA here is from genome assembly GCA_030765235.1 of Candidatus Gorgyraea atricola. Lineage (NCBI taxonomy): Bacteria > Pseudomonadati > Candidatus Omnitrophota > Candidatus Gorgyraea > Candidatus Gorgyraea atricola. The sequence goes on from JAVCCW010000021.1 coordinate 74,608, forward strand.
TCCGGGAAAAGTATTTTTTTGTACACCAAGTGTAACATTTATTATATCTGGAGTTGGGGCATTTCGGCTAAGATCGAGTGACGAGATGTTATTTGCTAAGACTCTTTGAGTTGCATCTTGTGTCCTGAGTAGCTGAGAGCTGTTTAAACCACCGACGGTGTATTGTATATTAGTAGACCATGTAGTGCCAGCCGCGGAGATCGATTGAGGGATCTGGAATGTTATGGAGCTGTAGGTTGTTCCATCAGCAGGTACGCCAGAGATAGTAGAAAGCCTTGCCTGCCGCAGCTCTTTAGTCATGGTATTTAAACCCCTTCGCGCATCCTGTTGCACACTAAGCTGAGATCCACCTGATTTCCAGCAGCTTCTAGCTGTTCCTAAGAGCATAAATATCGCGCCTATCATAATCGAGAATAAGAATACGACTATAATCAATTCTATCAATGAAAGGCCCGCAGGCTTTTTTAAGATCATCTTTCTCCTATTAGTGTTACGATTTCAGCAGGTGAAGAGAGCCGGCCGTCTCCGTTCAAATCTTCGCCTCCGCCCAGCGCACCATTTAGATCTATATCCTCACCTATTATTCTATTCGAGCGTTCTCGCCATGAAATAGCTACGCATACCTCTAAAAGGTCTGGATCTGTATTGTCTATGGATATAGCGCCTTCTGCGTCAGCCACAGGAAAGCCAGCTGGATTAAAATTAGTACCATTATAATTGGCATACAGGGTGCTGAAATCCGAATCCCGGATCTCTTCCATTTTATCCTGACATGCTGTCATGGCTAGTGTGGTGTTTTTCGAATTTTGATTAAGGGAAGCAAGGCCTACGAATAGCGCTAAAAGCCCTGTTATAGATACAACCAATATAGCAGCTGTGATCATTAATTCGAGTAATGTAAAACCATTCCTTCTCATCTTCATATAGTTTACTTTACATTATTAAAAATTGCAAGGGCACAGATTGATAGCGGTTGTTTTTAGTGGTATACTTATAGTAGAGGTTGTATGTGAGGAGCGATATGAGAAACAGGGGTATTACTCTAATTGAGGTAATCATTAGCATATTTATCGTTGCCTTTATGCTGGTGGGCATGATGAGGCTCTATTCTCTGGGTGGCATTCAGTCAGCGATCGCGAGACACAAGGTAATGGCGATGAACGTAGCCCAGGCTGAGATAGAAAATCTACGAAGCGCCTCTTATGAAAATATCCTGCTTCCAAATTATCCTTTAACTCAGACAGTTAAGATCGATAGGGGTCCGAGCGCTGCTGTAGCTGATGACATCGACGGCACAATGATCACGCAGATCCTGGCTATTACAGAGGGGTACAAGATCATTATAACTGTTACGTGGAATGATTATCATGGTGCGATTACTGAGGTCCTGGAGTCCACCATTACTTCGTATATATAGGTGTCTTATGAGAAGATTGGGCAAAAAAGGTCTTAGTCTTGTTGAAATTACTGTAGCAATGGGCATTATGATGGCGGTCTTTGCCCTTATATTCACGATTTATATGACTGCCCATAAGCTCTGGAGGGGCGGTTTTACGCAAATAGCCTTTCAGTCTAGAGGCAGGATCATGCTTAGCAGGATCGCGGATAATCTTCGCTCAGCAACAGGCGCCACAATATTTGACAGTGGAGACAGGGTGAGATTTGTCACTGATCCTAACAGGACACCTGAGACACTTGCAGATGATGTGAGCAGCGAATACTATGTCTCAGGCAATGATATAATCTATGATCCTGATATATCCATTGCAGGCGATGAGACCAGCGTCCTGCAGTATGTTTCTATGGAATCCGCAATACCGTTTTTTCAAATTTCAGGAGATCTGGTAGTGATCACGTTCAGACTTTTTAATACAGACGCTATTTACGGTACTCATTGGTCTGGGATGAGTACATCTATTAAAATGAGGAATGTCTGACATGTGTAAGAAAGGTTTTGCTCTAATCGTGGCCATGACTTTTTTAAGCGTCCTTTTTATAGGAGGCAGTTCCTATCTCTATATGACTACTAATGAGGCAAAATATACTGAGAGGCAGATAGATACACAAAAGGCATTCTTTTTAGCAGAGGCAGGCGTAGAAAGGGCGATCTGGAGAGTAAAGAATAATAATATTATAAGTTCAGAGGTATTCCAGTTAAAAGGCGGCGGCACTGCGGCAAATTATCTTGAGGACCAAAACATAGCAGTTACAATAACTAGTTTGGGAGGTAGCCTGTATCAGGTCATTTCTACAGTTCAGGTGGGAAATTCTACAAAGACGCTCAATGTGATCATACAAAAAGACCCTCCTTCAAAGGTCTTTGATTACGGATATTTTATCAATAATTGGGGCTGGTTTTATGGCCGCGGCATTACTTCTCGCGGAGATGTACGTTCAAACGGCAGATTTGATTTTAGATCCAGGCCCAGGGTCGAAGGCGATATATACGCGGGTTATGAGGTCGACGATGGTGGACAGGGTATAAGGGGTTCTGGTGGCGATCCTGAGAATCAACACCCTGATTCAGAAAAGCTTGATATGCCAAATCTCGAGGACCTGTCTTATTATGAAAATATAGCGACCAGCAATGGAGGTTCTATTGAAGTGAACGGCGTGAGGTTGGTAGATGGTGTGTTCGGCGATGATGACGATGAAAACGGAAACCTTGTTTTAATAGGTACGCATTCAAAGCCAATAGTGATCGACGGCCCAGTAGTTATAAGAGGCGATGTTGTAATAAAGGGGGTTGTTGAAGGCCAGGGCTGTATCTATGCTGGCCGCAATGTATACCTGGCAGATGATATTCAATATAGAAGAGCGCCCTCAAGCCCTCGGCCAGCAGCTAATAATCCTAACGCAACAGATAATTGGGTAAGGGCACATAAGGACAAGGATCTTGTGGGGTTTGCAGCCAGAGAGAGCATTATCATGGGCGATTATACAGGCGAGACAGGCGGAAGATGGTATTCGAATTACTGGCTCTTTAATATGGGCGATGAGGATGTAGGTGAAGATGCTATACCAGATACAGATGACGCGCATGAAGATGATGGCGTATTTCAGAGCGAGTACGAGGATCTTGACGGGGACGGCGTAAGGGATCATGATTATGGCTGGACAGATGTTGAGACGCAGGTGCCAATAACAGAGTTTGCGAACTGCCCTAATGATGTAAGAGATTTCGGTGATATCGCGGACAACGCTCTAAATCGCCTAGACGGTGTTTTTTATACAAATCACGCATTTGCTGGAAGGACAGGTAATGGTGTACAGGTAAATGGCGCGATAGTCTCCAGGGACGAGGCCATTATATACCGGAATACCCTTACTATAAATTACGACGAAAGACTGCATTCCAGATACGCGACAGATGGGAGCAGCATAATAGATCTAAATCTACCCAGCACCAAGAAAGTAGCAGTTATCAGATGGTGGCAATGAGAATCTTTTCAATCTTTATAATACTTTTCCTTTTATTTAATGCGCCAGTTCCAGTCTATGGCCTGATGCCGTCTTCTATCGAAGAGACAGAAGAGGAATTGGAGCCAACTGAGATAGAGCAGTCTATAGAAGAGGTAAAAAAGTTAAAACAAGAAATATCGCAGACTGTTGTGCCTCTAAGAGAAGAGAGAGAAAAAAATCTTCACCCATTTGTTGAAGAAAAAAAATCTGAAAGTTACGATACCTTTCCTCCTGACGCGGAAGAGAAGCGAGTTCGTTATGTAGGCCCTTCGCAGATCGAGAAAGAGATCCCACAGCAGCCTGCCAGTAACCAGAAGACTGCTTCAAAGACCCTGCTAAATCTTAGCTTTTTATTGATAATAGCGCTGGGTTTTATAGCAGCCTACCTTTTCATTCGTCCCAAACCTTAAGCTGGTATGCTAATTTTACTTGCATTAGTGAAATCTAGCTGTTAATATTCTATAAATGATGAAGAAAAAGACCCCCGGCGGACAAGCTGAAAATAGGCGCTATATCAGGCTGAATGCTGTATTCCCTGTGGAGTTTCAATTTTTAGACCCGCAGACAGGAGGGTCTATCAGTGGAATAAAGCAGGGCTTTACCAGAGATATTGGAAAAGGCGGCATCTGCTTAGAGGTAAATACCACAGAAGAGGACTTTGAGAAGATCCTGGAGAAAAAAAGCGCGAGATTGGATCTGCGGCTGCATGCCCCGCTTAGCCGCAAAGACACAAAGGCCGTGGCTATCATAGCCTGGCACAAGAAGATAAAATCAGGGTATCCTAATAAATACCTCATCGGCCTTTCATTCCTGCAGATAGATCCAAAGGATCAGAGTAGGATCTATTTCCACGCCAGGAGATTACTACTCACACCCAGGATAGTTACAATATTTGTGTTGAGTCTGGTTCTGGGGCTTGGTTATTTTTCTTTATCAGATCTCAATATGAGGAGGGAGAATAGAAATCTAGTTAAACAGCTCGTGCAGATCTCCGGAAAAAAATCCAGATTAGAAAAGAGCATCTTAGATTTTGACAGCGAGCGCAAAGAAATAGAAGAGGCGCTTTCAGAGAACGAAAATGAGATCCTAGGATATCAGGACCAGCTTAAGGAATTAAAGAGGCTGAGTATAGAGCTTAAGGAAAAGGATGAGCTTCTCGAATATTTTCAGCAGGATAGGGTCCAGACAAAGATAAAACTAAAAAAGGCGCTTTCTGAAAAGGCAAGGCTTTCTGAAAAGGTAACTGACCTGTCAAAGGAGACAGAGTATTTTAAGACAAGGATTACAAAGCTTGGGGAAGAAAGAGTTTCAGCGGAGGAGAACCTGAAGAATATTATTCTTTCATTTGAGTCGATAGAGGAGAAAAGCATATCCAATATGTATAAATGGATCAAGAATCATCAGAGTGAACAAACGGGTCTTGTAGCGAGCTATGAAGGGGATCAGGATCTTAAGGACTGGGCCTTTACCTATGACCAATCACTCGCGTGCCAGTCTTTTATTTTAATGGGGGATCAGGATGAGGCTCAAGCGGTCCTGGATTTTTACAAGGATATAGCTAAAAAGACCAGCGGAGCGTTTGTAAATGCCTATGATGCGCAAACAGGGTCAGTCGTGGAGTATGATATGCACGCAGGCCCGAACATCTGGCTGGGCATTGCAATGCTTCAGTATACCAGGAAGTTTAAGGATGAGCAGTATCTTCTGTTGGCAGAAGAGATAGCCGAGTGGCTGATCGCTTTACAGCAGGAGGACAGAGAATTTGGCATAAGGGGAGGCCCGAATTTCAAATGGTTTAGCACAGAGCATAATCTGGACGCGTACGCGTTCTTCGGCATGCTTTATAAAATGACAAAAAGACAAAAATATTCTGAGGCGCAGCAGAGGACATTTGAGTGGCTCAAGAAAAACGCCTACAATAGATCAGAGGGGAGATTGAATAGAGGCAAGGGCGATGCCACTATTGCCACAGATACATTTGCCTGGGCTGTCGCGGCAATAGGGCCGGAGCTTTTGGATGCTTCAGGCATGGACCCTGATCAGATCATAGATTTTGCAGAAACGAATTGTCTTGTTACCACCTATTATGATAGGCCTGATGGCGAGCGTCTTCAGATCACTGGTTTTGATTTTGGAAAATACGCGCATCTAGCAAGGGGCGGGATCGTGTCTACAGAATGGACAGGACAGATGGTGGTAACGTTGAAGATAATGGCAGGCTACTATAAAGACAAGAGTAAGTTTTTAGAAGAGGAGTATTATAAAAGGAAGGCGGAGTTTTATCTTTCCGAATTAGAAAAGATGGTGATTATAAGCCCTTCTAAGATAGGCCGAGGCGAGGGTTGCCTGCCTTATGCCAGTCATGATAAGGTTGATACAGGTCATGGCTGGAGGTCGCCGCATGGTTCACGAACTGGTTCAACTGCCGGCACAGTATATACAATATTTGCCAAGCATGGCTATAACCCGCTCATGTTGGAATAAATTCCTTTCGTATGAAAAATAAGAAAATAATAGGTTTAATAGTTTTTATAGTCCTTGCCTTTTCAATATCCAGATCAGGCATTATAGCATCGGACTATAAAAAAGGGATACATGTCTCTCACATAGTCGATGGCGATACTGTTGAACTTTCTAATGGCGAAAAGGTAAGGTATATAGGCATAGATACGCCTGAGACGCGCGAGAAAAAAGGTTCTGTCTGGAGCTATAACCCCATGCCCTATGCTGAGGAGGCAAAGGCATTCAATCAAACACTTGTAGGAGGAAAGAGGGTAACACTGGAGTTTGATGTTCAGAAAAGGGATAAGTATGATCGCCTGCTTGCCTATGTCTACATAGAGGACAAAATGGTAAATCTTGAAATGGTCAGGCAGGGTTATGCGATGATATATACTTTTCCTCCGAACGTAAAATATGTTGAGGCGTTTTTAAAGGCGCAGCAGGAGGCAAGAGAGGATCAGAGAGGGCTATGGAAGGGCCTGGAACAAAATATCATCCCTGCCTCTTTGGCCAGGGAAAGCTTAGGTACAGTGAGGATGGTGGAGGCAGATGTTACCAGCACCTATCTTTCAGAGAAAGTATTGATATTAAACTGCAGGGATAATTTTAAGGTAGCGATATTCAGGAATAACCTGGAGTATTTTCCAAAGGAAGCAATGCGTTCGCCGGATAGCTATTTCAGGCACAAAACTATCAAGGTATATGGCGTGATCAAGGAGTACAAGGGCGCCTGTGAGATAATACTTCACGATTCTTCCCAGATAGAGGTATTGCAATGAACATCAGGGCCAAGAATCTTATATTTACAGTTACCATTCTTATAGTAGCCCTATTTTTGGAGACAGGAATCTGTCTTGCCGAGACAGTCTCTATCAAGGGTGCCATGAAGATACACAAGATGGGCGGCTATGTTATTTTGATAAATTATGAAACCCGCGCTAAGTGGACAGATAATCTTTTATTTAAAGTGCACTGCAAGTTCCAGAAAGGCGAGTTTACATTCGTGAGCAGTTCCTTGAATAACATTCAGTATGGATGGCACAAGACCAGGATCACCATAGCAGATGTAATAAAGAAGAGATATGGCTCTCTGCGGGAATACAAGGTGGAACTTTATAAAGACAATGTTCTCATTGCCACAAAGTCATGTTACTAAAATCTTGACTATTGCCCACCTACAAAGTATAATTCTAAAAAGAAGATGCGTAAGGTGATTTGTATATCAATACTGGTGGTATTTTTCTTATCCTTTACATGCCCTTCTTTTGCAAAATCTTCTTTTATAGAAAGTCTGTCAAAGATACGAACGGCAAAGGGATATATATTCAAGGTCAATTACCAGACAAAGGAGAAATGGACAGACGGTCTGGTATTCAAGCTTTTCTGTATATTCAGTAAGGGTGCTGAACTTTCTTTTACAAGCTCGGGGCAGAGCAATATAAAAAAGGGCTGGCACAAGACAGAGATACGTGTACCAATGGTGTACAGGGAAAGATATGGCTATATCGAGGATTATCGCATAGAGTTATATCACAGGGGCATACTGCTTTCACTGAAGAGTATGTGAGCGAGGGCATAATTTCAATAATACACGAATTTCCACGAATTTTTATCGAATTACCACGAATTAATACTTGTAAACTGTATTTTTAAATTCGTGGCAATTCGGAATTTTATTCGTGGTCATTCGTGTAAAGTAGAGAGCGAAGCGAGGTAACTTATGGCGCACCTAAAGAGAAAAAGATACATTATAAATAAGAGATTGCAGATAGGCATTTTTTTACAGTGGACGGTTTTACCTCTTATGTTATTTTTTGTAACACTTTATTATTTCAAATCATCACCTTTTGTTTTGGTGTTTGGGATTATGGCGGCTGTACTGATTTCCTGGCGCGCGCTGATCCTCTCGCACAGGCTGGCAGGACCTATCTATAGACTGGAGAAGGACCTGCAGGATATTGCAAAAGGCAATTTTTCAATGAGGATAAATTTTCGCAAAAAGGATGAATTGAAATCCATTGCTGAGGGTATAAATAAGATCCTTGACGAGATGGAAAAAAGATTGGAGAAAAAATGACGAGAAAAAAGAGACGGGCAAAACAAAAGAAGAAACGCAAAGGTAAACGTCATGCCAAAAGGAATTAAGCCCCGAACCACTCGCTTCGCTCGGGTACGGGGTAAACGTATAGGCGTACTTACAGCTGGGGGTGATTGCCCTGGCTTGAATGCAGCCATACGCGCAGTTGCAAAGACAGCTATCCTGAATTATGGCATGGAGGTCATTGGCATAAAGGATGGCTATCTTGGCCTTATTGAAAATAGATATAGTTTGCTTTCCTATAACGACGTCTCAGGCATACTGACTGAGGGCGGAACATTTCTCGGTTCATCCAATAAAGCAAATCCTTTCAGGCATCGTTCCCCATCTGGAAAATTCAGGGACGTCTCTAATGCTGCTTTAAAGAATGTTAAGTCAATGGGCCTGGACGCGCTGGTGTGTATAGGCGGGGATGGCACATTAAACATTGCATACAGGCTTTACAAAAAAGGGCTTAAGTTAGTCGGGGTGCCAAAGACCATAGATAATGACTTGTCCGCGACTGATGTGACGATTGGTTTTGACTCCGCTGTTATAACAGCTACAGAGGCCATAGATAAACTTCACACAACCGCGCAGTCGCATCACAGGGTAATGGTGATCGAGGTGATGGGTAGATATGCTGGCTGGCTCGCGCTTTACGCAGGCGTGGCAGGTGGCGGCGATATAATAATATTGCCTGAGATGCCTTATGACATTAAGAAGGTGTGCCAGAGGGTGTTGGAAAGACATGGCCATGGAAGAAGATTTAGTATTGTTGTTATCTCAGAGGGCGCACGGCCAAAAGGCGGCAAGATGGTCGTGAGAAAAGTCGTAAAGGATTCCACTGACCCTGTGCGTCTGGGCGGTATCGGCAATAAGATAGCCAATGATATTGAAAGGATTACTGGACTTGATTCAAGGGTGACAAATTTAGGGCATCTTCAGAGAGGCGGGAGCCCTTCGCCGTTTGACAGGATGATCGCGACACGCCTCGGTTCATTTGCGTGTGATTTAGTAGCCAAGGGAAATTTTGGCAAGATGGTCGCTATTAAAGGAAGAGATGTAAAGGCAGTAGACTTAAAAGACGCGATCAAGACACTCAGAAGAGTAGACCCAAAACACCCCATAATAAAATCCGCCATCAGCGTCGGCACCTCATTTGGAGTATAACCCCCCTGTCATTCCCGGCCCCCGCTTTCGCGGGGATAAACTCCAGCGGGAATCCAGTACCAGCATTTGACAAGCCCTCATTTTTGTGGTATAACATAAGTGGCAACTGAAACGAGCTCGTTTCGGCGACTCGGCTATACCTTGTCGGAGAGGTTAGTTGTCATTTAAGCCTCGTGTCCTAACGGATACGAGGCTTTTCTTATTGACCCCACGTCTATAATTTGGTACAGGGTTTCAGTTTCAGGGGGTTGTTAATTGATGCTGGTGCTGGATAATGGGCGAGATTTTTTATCAGCACCCAGCCTCTTGTGCATATAACAGTAGTCCCCACTGTTATAAATACTTAAAATACTATTACAGTGAAGTAATTTACAGATTCTCTTTCTTTTAATTGAGGCGATTTCTTTCATGGCTGCTCCTTTTTTTGTATTATACCACTAAAGAAGCATAAAAGGTGGAATATATTCAGTTTTTATATTAAGTAGCCAGTTGCGAAATTCGTAGTCTTGGGGGGAGCCACATTTAAATAAACAATCGTTCGTTTGTTTATTGGTTCAATGTTGCTCTGCAGTCATTATGTATATACTTTGACTTATCTTGTTAAGGGAGTACAATGCATCTATAAGTCACAAAGGATTAGAGATGAGTGAAGACTTATTGTAAAGGAGGAATATCATGGGCGATAGAGGTGGTAAGAAAGATAAAGATAAACACAGCAAACAAGTAGACGCAGCCAAAAAAGCACAAGACGAAGCAAACAGGAAAAAACAAGAAAAACCACGCTAGAAGATTCTTGTACCGTTTTGGAAATCCCTCATCAATCTGTCCAGGAATTACTCTTCAAAGTGTCCCGGGGACAGCGGGGACAGCGTTGGCAGCGGGGAGATTCAATGAAAGAGAATTATCAATTTTTTAGGCGATTGTTTACTTAACCA
>JAVCCW010000022.1 GCA_030765235.1 Candidatus Gorgyraea atricola
AATCTTAAGGCTAGATTTTAGTCAGAGAGGGTTACGCAGGGCAATGCATTTACGCATTCCAGAAGCAGGTTGGATTTCTAGCAAGAGATTGAGATCTTCTGCAGAGGCATCAGGCTCTGCAGAAGGGGTTGAACGCATAAAGACTTTATCTAGAGACATCAATATCGCTGATGCAGGGATTAAGGCAGGGCCACATGAGGTGGCTAATATCCTTATTCAGATAGCTTTTGAGAAAGGGTTTTTTGATGAGGTAGGCCCTCAGGATGGATTTAAAGTTTTTCGCCTAGGGAATGCTGAAACTTATACATTCAGAGATCTTCAGCATCTTTTAGGTATTTCTGATGAAGAGCTTATGGCTCGTTGTAGGGAAAAGGATGTAGAGGTTACCATTGAAGATCTAAAGAAATTAGCCAGGCAGACTGCCCATGCAGGGATTGGGCGGGGGGCAATATATATTGTACACGGTTCGCATACAGAAGAGCTTGTAAACCACGAAGCCACAGAATTAGGTTTATGGCAGGTCAAGGCAGATAGCCTTGGCATAGGCTATGCTGAGATGCGAGATTGGATTAAGATCCATCCTATTGAGGCTAATGAGTTAAACGAAGTCTTCCATACATTGGCTATTCAAAAGCGTCAAGGAGAAATTAATAAATGGTTAAGTCGTCGCGGTGGACTAGATAGAGATCCTTTATACACAAGGGAAGAAATCAGTCATAATTTAGAGGCAGCGGTGTTGAATCTTGAAGAAAGCTGGCGTACAGATAAAGTAGTCTCCATTAATGGAGATGGGTTTAGGCTCACAGGACAAATAAATACAAATGCATATCAGGCAGTAGGCATTGATATAGGTCAAAGGGTAATTATAAAAGCCAGTGATGAAAGAGAGAATATTCTCTCAAAGGTTGCACATCAGTTGGGTATTGGTGTCAGGGTAATCGGATATGATGATATATCTAGTATTATGGTTTTGGAAGACGTAGGTGGCAGGACATTATTTGAGATGTCGCAGGAAGGCAGTTTGACCTTAGGTGTGGCAATGGAGGCATTGGGTAAGACAGCAGAATATATAGAATTTCTACGAAAACGTGGCATAGTCCATGGTGATGTTGCTGCACGTAATATCCTTGTCTCTGAGAAAGGGATATTCTTAATAGATTATAGTCATGCAGAGTTTTCTAATAGACTAGCGGATTCAAAAGATTTGGTTTATCTTGGGTATTTAATTGAACGGTTAACCTCGTCTTCTCTGGAATTGTTGAGAAAAGAATATCTTAATCATGAGATTATTGCTGGATTATCTCGCCGTAGTTGCCCATTAACAATGCGCATTATTTTAGCTGATGCAAGGAAGAAGTTGACCCCTGAATTAAGACAGCTTCCTGTACAATGGTTGCAGTCTGAGGTTCCTGGCAAGAGAGAAACCGGAGATGGGGCAGTCTTAGAAGATACAGAGGAGGTTGTTATACCTATGGAAGAAGAGGCATCATTAGAACCTTCGGAAAAAAGAACCACAGCATATGAGGTAACTTCAGAATCCGCTGCAAGACTTAAGCCAGAGGCAGTAAGACCATCGCCAGAACGCTTAAGTTTAGCATATGCTGAGTTTGCTGAATCTTTACAAGTAGATTTAGATGGTTTTACAGGATCGTTTTCAAGGCCACAGATTTATCCTCTGTTTTCCGAGGGTGTTTTTGAGTTTATTATTGAGAAGATTAAAGAAAAAGAAGGCAATGCTGCATATACAGCTTTTATAGAGCTATTTAGGGCAGTTCAGTTTGAAGGAAGATTGGCAGAAGGAATATTTGCTGAATATCTACGCTGGGATTACCCAAAATATAGGACGACAGCATTAGACCTAGCTAATCAAAATAAGGCTGAAATATGGAAACAGGCGCTACGTATACAAAAAAGATTCGGCATATTAACTACAGTCGGTTTTCTTAAGTTTGCGCCTTATCTGGTAAGCATGCAAGGCAGTTCTGCTTTAGTAAGATTTACTGATATTATTTCAAGTCCAGCAGTACGTTGTGTATCACCAGTTGATTCTGTAGAGTGTTTTGACCGCCTCCGACATATACTTTGGCAGGATTACAGGATACCTTCGCAGAGTTTTGATGCTGTCGATTCTTGGATGACATTTTCAATAGTACTTGATAATGATATTGAATATATTTTTAGCTTTGGAATAGATGAAGAGTCCTTTGTTAGAATTGCAGAGGTTTGGTATAAAGATGGCAAGGCATTAGGTTATGGAGGGACTGCCATAGGTACTAGTGACAGCATTCTAAGCTTTCGTATTTTTGAAGATCAATTACATAATGTTCCTGATCGCGCAGCAATTTTCAAGGCCAGATTATATTTATATTCTAGGGTATTTCCTAGTTTAAGAGAAGTATTTGTCGAACCTAATCAGTTTGGAGGGGAGGATTCTACTGAGTCTGAATATGCCCTTCAGGCTGGTGTGCCTGTATTTTATATTAGAAAGCTTGGTATGAAGCCCGATATTGATAAATTGGCTGCAGAAGATGCCCGGGGTGAGAGAATTAAATCACTTGTGGCTGATGTCCAACAAGGCAGGAGACTAGGTAGAGATGAGATGAAGATGCTTACTCTTGCGCCAATGAGACTTGAATTATCAGCATCATGGCGTAAAGAAGCTGAGAAGCGATTCAGTGGCCTGCTTAGTGTTGACCCAGTTATAGCGCATACTCAGGATTATTATCTTTATCCCGAGGTAGAAGGTAAGGTGTTATTCAGAGGCAGACAAGGAAAACCGTCAGTTGATGAGGGGTGGATTTTACATGTCGGGAGCTTACCTAGAGATGCTGGTGTAGTTTTAGATACAGTCTTACCAATTCTTAGCCAAGAAAATGCGACTCATAAAGTTGCCAATGGTCTTGAAGCAATAGAGTCCTTAAATCAGGATCCAAGGTTCGAAGGTCTATTAGTGGTTATCTACCCTTCGTCTACTGAAGAGGCAGTTAGATTAGCTGATATTTTAGATAATGTCCTTTATCCTCTTAGGCAAAGAGGCATCGCAGGACGAACAATCCCTATTGATGCTTCCTATGGTGATTCAAGTTTTATCGGATATTGTTGGGGAGGTAATAGAGGGTATTTCACAACACCTATCGGAGACAGGGTTCCTGTTAGCTACACACCTGGACAATATAAACCAGATTGGATAACAGAGAATCCTTTTTCTAGAACTCCCCAAGGCCTTAAAAGAATCTTACATGTCAAAATGCCTAATCCTTTAAATGAGATAATTCGTCAACTTAAGGAGAGATTTGGTTTGGATGTCCAGCTTGATGAATTACCAGATCTAGAGGCAGAGAGAGTAGAATTTGAGGCTGGAGATGTGATATTGGAGGAAGGGGCATCAGCAGATGCGCTTTATATTATTGAAAAAGGTGAGGTTGAGGTCCCTATAGTCAAAGATGGTATATCTCTTACATATTTTAAAGGAAGAGGTAATATTTTTGGAGAAATGGGCACTTTGGGATTGCGTAAGCGTTCTGCTACTGTAAAGGCAGGGAAAGAAGGGGTAGTGTTACGACGTATTTCTTATGAAAAACTATTTCCTATAATTAGAGATAATCCTCAGATATTTTTTATATTAGGTCTTTATGTGATGGAGATTAGGGTTTATCAGGCAGATTTGGTAAAAATAGGGAGGGCTTATCCTGTATCTGTAAATGTACAGGTTAGAGAGCAAGGTCCAGGCGATGATAAAGAAGAGATCGTTATTTTAGATCCAGAAGAGGATGTTTTAGACACAACTACTTTGGCCTATATTAGAAGACTGCGGCAGACAGGCTCACAACATGACACACCTTCATTAAATACACTACTTGAGTATGCCAGGACAATACGCGGACATGATATCAGCGCCAGGACGTTTGAGGCAGTATGTAATTTTACAGATAAAAATCCAAATTTTTGGGATATAATCTCCAACTTTTCTGAACAAGAAAAGCTCTTTCTTTTCTATAAGCTCTCTGTCATTTATGATACTGCTAAAGTACCTTTTGCTAAACCAGGTCAGACGCCTAAAGCGCGTATGCAGGCCTATCTTCTGCAATACCAGGCAGAGGACGCATTGGCGCGGACTATTATTTACGCATCAGAGGATGGTACGCTGGAACTTCCTCGCTTGTCGCAAGACAAGGCCCATCTTTATGGATATAGCAGCGCCTACTCTGAACTTACAGAATACGAGGGCGTACTAAGTTCTTTATACAGAGCGATTATGCGCGGAGAATTTTATTACGAGATGGCCATTGATTTAAATTTCTGGACACCAGGGGCCTATTTGGCTGGAGAGATGAGTCAAAACATGAAAGATGCAATACGCATTCTTGCCGAACGGTCAGGCATCCGTATGTCTTTTCATGGGCCCATATTTTATGCAATGCCGGGCGTAAAATATGAATCTAAGATTGTTGTGGACGCGTACAACAAGACGATTGATCTGGCAAAAGAGATTGGCGCAAAAAGTGTTGTTGTCCACGTTACATCTGGACAAGACATTGATGATTTAGTTGCGATTGCAAGCTATGGCGCTGGAGAAGGTGTTGAAATATCCCTTGAAAATAGCCGTGAAAGAGAAGGGCCTTATCAGAATGCTGATCGATTTTTGGCTATTGTGCAGCAGGTAGTAGATAAAGTCGGGATAGATTCTTTAAGCTTGACTATAGACCCTTCGCATTTTGCTTTATCAGAGGAGCCTGCTGCTATCGCAGTAAAAAAAGTTTTAGATTGGTCGTTTAGCTCAGAACATGATACCAAGCGGGTTTCTGTTAAAAAGATACACTTGAGTCAGCACGAAGGCGAGGCAGATTATCACAATCTAGGAGTGGCTGAAGAGGGCAAAGGAAGAAAAGGCGCAGTGCCTAATAAAGAGGTATTACAGATTTTAACCGAACGTTTGTCCATAGAACAGCTTACCAGGCTTGACATTATTTTAGAGACAGCTGTGGTGTTGTCTCCCGGAGATCTGGAATGGTTAGGGAATAACGTGGATGCAAATATCAGGGAAAGAATACAGCTTACAACTCAGGCAGGAGACCAAAACTCAGCAATAGCTAAATACAAAGAAGTTGCTGAAAGCCTTGCTGTTGACGGAAGCCTGTCGCGTGCCAGCGCACCTAACAGAGGCATTGACTATGATTCAAGAGATGAGGCTAATGCAGGCGCAATGGGTAAATTCTTCGTTAGAAAAGCCACTTATGATGAG
>JAVCCW010000023.1 GCA_030765235.1 Candidatus Gorgyraea atricola
ATCCTCTTCCCTTATTTCCTTGGCATCTTCATCAAACTTAACACTATATGTAAATGGTGCATAAAGCTTATCATCTTCTGTTCTCTTTAATGTCCATTCAAGGAAAAAGCTAAACTGATCCTCTATATTCCATCTTGTATTTTTGTCATATAGATTCCTCATGTTAAGCAGCATATTTAATGCCTGATTAGTAGTAGTCATCTTGTTATCTTTATCGAAAAATACTTTCATGGTTAGATCATTCTTTTTAGCATCATAGAGTCTTGTCCTCTCATTGGCAGCAGTTATGTCTTTCCAGTAGAACTCCAGAAACCCCTCTTCTGCAAAAATCTCAAGAGTTTTTAAGACTTCCTTAGACCTGGCAAAGTAACCCTTCTCTATAAACTTACAATATTCCCTTATCCTTGTTTTGAAAGGTTTTTTCAAGTAATCTCCCAGTTCAATCTGAACTTCTTCTGGTAGTTTTTTTATATCTTTACTTGCTAGACTAAATCGTAATTCATGCACACTGGCGTTTGTCTTTCCAGTCAAGTATTTCTTTGTAGAAGCGCTAAGGCCTTTTAGGATATCATCTGAAACAGCAATAGGGCCTTTATCTAATGTTTCCTTTATTATCCCTGTAGGTGCCTCTGGCTCCTGTGCCAGGCCTAACCAGTAAAAAATCTGGGCAGGTATGTTTTCATAAGCAAGGTTTTTTTCCTGTGAAGGATCTCCTTGATTATCCATCTGTATATGCGAAAATCTATCCTTGGCCCTCCATGTCTTTGTTCCAAAGGCCATATATTTCTCTATGTTAATATTATAATCAGGATCAATACTCATAAGATATGTGCCTGCTTTTTCGTCTTTAGGATCCTTGACTACCCAGTGATACTTATTAATCTCGCCTGTATCCTGTCTAAAGGTAATTACAGGGCTATAGGGCCTGTCAAACAAGATAATTTCTTTATACTTACGCTTCTGTCCTGCCTGGACCTGCGTATCGTAATACACATCATTTATCTCGCAAAATACAGGCAGTTCAGGATTGTCAGTATATATAGTTATCTTTTCAGTGTTATCTACCAAATCATTGGCAGTTACAGTTATGTATTTAGTTGTACCTATGACTATTGTCCTGCTCTGGTATGTCTCTATTACATTCTTAACTTCTATATCTCGGCCAGAGGCATCCTGCACTGTCATGGTAATTCCCTTTTTCCCTTTAGTATCAACAGCATACTTAGGCCTTGATTCTTCTCCTGTATTGTCAATAAACACCTTTTTATTATCCTTCACATAGGTTATTGACTGTACCTTGTTTGTCTTTTCCGACCTGCGCTCTATGAATAAGGGAACTCTATCTTTGTCTTCTATGGTTATATCTCTGTATTTATTTCCGCTATCATCAATGTCCCAGAATCTACCTTTATCCTTATAGAGCTCCTTGTCAAGCACATGGAAAAATATACTGCCGTCTGGGGTAACCTGTAATTTAAGATAGTCTGGAGGAACACCTTTTTCGCCAAAACCCCATACATAAGATCCTGACTCCAAGCCTTCTTTAGGGATATAATGCCTGGTAAGTGCATCATTAATACGTTTGAACATATTTTTGACTATCTCTGGATCTAGCTTTTTAAGCGCAGTACTATCGCTCCTGGACATATCCAGGCCAGGAATAGTAAAGCTGGAGATATTGTTTTGTGTCGAATCAATGCCTGACTTCTTAAAGACAAATTTATCATTCAGTATCTTTCCAATGCCAAAATGTCCGCCTTTTTCTCCAAGCAGCTTTTCACTACTGATCTTTGCAGGCACATCCTGCACTTCAAATAAATAACCTCCCCAGCAATATCCTGTATTTGAGCCTGGAAGATTTCTCACTATATTCTGCCACTGCTCATAATTTTTCTTCCTCTGCTCGTCTTCGCCTATTCCATAGCTGCTTTTTCCGTATTCACTAAAATATACTGGCTTACCTGTTTCTACTCCGAATTTATTGATTGAAAGCTGCTTACTGTCTTCAAAGTCATTCACAGCATAACTATCTATATAATCCATTACCTCTAAGCAATTACCCTTTAGGTTCGGGTCTTTATCCAGTCTATATTCAAACGTCTTGATAAAACGAATCATACCTTCTGCACCTTGCCTGTACTCCTCTTGCGCAGCATCCTCATATACGGTTACAGCAGCTTCATAGTCATCCAAGAGGCCCTTGTCTTCAAGTTCCTTCTTCCATTCTTTAATCCCTATCTTAGCGATATTTTCCTTTTGTTTCTCTCTATTCAAGCCACTCTTTTCCAGCGGCTTTAAAAACGTATCTCCTAATGCAGCAAAAAGCTTCTCAGCCTCGTCTTCTCTAAGCTTTTGATTTACTGCATCTTTTCCATTTACTTCAAATTGGCCTTCAAGGAATTTCAAGGTGTTGGCAGCAATAACCTCTGTGGACAGATCGCTGGCATGAGGTGTCCAATTCCCAAGCACTATAGAGAAAATATGTTTTCCTGGTATAAGCGACTCTTTAAAGTTTTTTACCTGTTGTTCCGGCGTAAGCTCTGTATATTTGTATTTACTGCAATATTCCTCTGCAGCAGACTGTAGAAATGATTCATAGCCAGGGGATAGTTTACCTAAGAACGACTCTACATCCTCATAATTTAACGTGTATTTTGGATATTCATAGTCTTCATCCACGAGTTCGTGTTTCTTAAGGAGTCTGAAGAAATTCTCTGTTGCCTCTACTACTACCTCTTTCTCAGCTAGCTTACCTCTACCACACGTGAGATTCTGAAAACCAGATAGCTTAGGATGTCCCCAATCGTATTTTGCCTTTCTTCCCTCGACTCCATTGCCATTGCCATCTTCGTTTGCAAAAAGATTTGGTTCATTAGATACGAAGAAATCTGATACATATTCTTCGGGTGACCATGTCCTTACATATTTTGCATATTCATCCAGATTCTGGATTCTATCCTGGCGTGCATCTTTTTCGCCTTTATGCTCACCTGCAAAATGACCCAGGGCTATCCACTGCCCGCCTCCATTATAGAAATTCCACCTCATTATGTCCTTTGTCCTTTTTACATCATATCTTGATGTACCAAACTCGTAGAACCTAAAGGACTTGTTGTTAAACGGGTCAGCAGCTAATATCCTGCCCAGGTCAAAACCTCCTTGTTCCTCAGGTAATAATGATTTAATCCAGTAAGACATATCCATGCTGTAATCTCCCTGTAATGTTCCATTAGCAGGTGTCTCATATACAGCTCCTGGTTGATGTTCCTTAAGAATATTTACTTCGCGATCTACTTTAACGCCGTTTGCATACCCTACTTCATACCTAAAAGGCTTGCCATCTATATATCTTACCTCATACTGCCTAGGAGGGCCTGTGGGTACATCCCATGCATAAAGCGGTGGGAGTTCTGTTTGTTTTTTCTGGAGTTTAGAAAGAAAATCTGCAATAATAGGATGTTCTTTTATGTCCTTTAGTAAGCTGGATGCGACACTGGGTTCAGAATCATCTGGAGGCAAGCTATCATCTTGCTGTGTAGTCTCTTTTGTCTTTCCATAACTTACAGTAGGTAAAATAAGATTTATAATGTCATCTACAAAAGATGGCGCTGATGTATCAATAGGCTCATTATAAGATGTTCTTCTGTCAGGCTTGCCGCTGTCTGTTGAATCAGGCTTAGTCTTTGTTCTTGTCGTATCAGGTGGGGTCGTTCTTCTACTAGGCTTGCCGCTCTCTGTTGTATCAGACTTGGTCTTTGTGCGATCTGCTTTCTTGGCTGCTTCCTCGGCTGCTGCCTTCTTGGCTGCTTTCTCAGCTTCCTTGGCCTCCTTAACCTTATCAACCTTGACTTTATCGTAGGTGCGATCAAATTTACTCTTATATCCTCTTAAACGCCACTCATGTAGATCATCATCCCTAGGACCTGGGGGAGAATTATAAGGCCATTTTACTACCCCTCCATAATTAAACCAGTCAGGCAGTGGGTCAATAATATCATCATTTTCTCTTGTCTCAACATCAAAAGGCTTAGGGATATGGCAGTGACCTTTATGATAATTTGTACCTAATTTTATGCTATTATCCTCACCAGTGTCTGGTCTAAATAAATCAAGCTCTATCTTGTTGGGGAAATTAACCTGAAATTCTCGATACATCTTAGAATTAAAATTATCCTTTGATATATTAAATACAGATCCTTCTTCGCCGTTTGCTGAGATATGAATCTCTTTTAATCCGCGTGTTCCAAACTCATATGAGCCGTAAAACATGGCTATGTATCTAAAATACCACTTTCTTGATGTACGATCATAAGCCATGGCAGGATTACCGTCTTTGTCCAGTAGCAATGCAGCTATCATCGACACTTCAGGTTTACTTCCTGTAAACTCAGCCCTTACAAAACAATCTGCCATAGTGTCTTCGCCGCCATTTACATTAATAAAAGAGACATTCCATGTGTACTGAGTTATCTTTTGATCTGGATCCAAAGACGCCTTTGTCAAGCCAAGCTCATCCTTGAAATAATCTACAGGTGCTTTATCAGGATTAGCACCCAGGTACTCGTATATCTTGCTAAACAATTGGTCTGCCGTATATATATCCTTGGCTTCCAAGTCTCTTTTTGGCTTGGTTAGAAGCTTGTCGAAAAATAATTCTACAAGTCGTTTCCTGTCCTCACGAAATCCAGAATCAAAAAGCTCTCTATCGCTAAATATTGCAGAATCGAATATATTCACCTCTTTTACAGCTCTTTCGAAAAATTTCTGGTCCTTTGAATTAAAGGCATTTTGATATTCTGTGTCTTTATCACCGTGCATATCATACATAAGGCTGCCATCTACCCCTGGAAATCTAGTAAGCCGGCCCAGGTTATCAGTAACAGGGTTATCAAGGACTGTCCATGCTGAACTGCCTCTATCTCCTTCACCCAGCCATTCTCCCGTACGCATATTGCGTTCTTCAATCACACCATTTTTTGGATGTATAGAGCCATCTATATAAGAATATGGTATAAAGCGCATGGTAGGACTCTGGATACTCTTCCTTATACCAAAAGCAAACTCTTCTGTCTTGATCTTGCGGCCAGAAAGAAGCTGATATACATCTGTATCATGTTTAAATCTGCTTCTGTGGTTGGCCATTATATCACTCATTTCCCAGCCTTTATCTGTCCTAATAAGAGCCCTATTCACATCCACTGGCCTATGTAATATAGTATGGATTACATATCTCTCTTTACCAACCGGCCAGTTATTGTTATTTCTATACTCCTCGGCATGTTCATCTCCTATAATATCCTCGAGCTTCTTTAGGCCAAGCTCTTCTATCTTTGTTTCACCTTTGTACAATCGGAGTCCACTGCGACGAGACTTGGCTGTGAACTTCGTAGCCATGTCTGTACCATATGCAAATTCTGTATTATCAGTTGTCACTTCATAGCCAATGGCTTTTACTGGTTGACTCTTGAAATTAAAATACTCTCTTAGATAATCAATAACGCGGTCAGCAGCATTAGCATACGTAACATTATATACAAGGTTGCCAGCACTATCTCTCTTGTATTTTCCGTCCACTTTCTGCAATTCTCTATTAACAACAATGTCGTCTTCTTTTCGGGCAGAACCCTCTGTCCATACAGTCTTTGCCTCAATCGCTTCGACTGAATACTTGGATACAAACTTATCCTCATCTGTTGTAGTTATGTTCTCGTCAAGCGTACCTTCTCCTTTGATTACCCTAACTGGCTGGCCATAGTTATTTGGGTTTTCTATCCACTTGAATAGGCTGTTTGCAGCGTTTACTTTAAAGGTGCCGTCATCGTTAAGTTTTGGTATAGTAGCTTTGTCTTTCTTCATCTCGAATTCTCTTACAGCTGCATAGCCCTCTTTATCAACTGTCATGCTCTTTAGTGCTATGTTTGTGCCTTCGAGGAATTCTATGTTGTAAGATACGGTATAATCGCTCATGTCATGATTATATTCGATCTTCATTACTGTCTGGCCTTTAGGATTTACATATATGCGCTGTGTCTTGCCTAAGCTGTCTTCTACTAGATATACCACCACATCACCTATCACTTTTTCCTGTGTACCTTCTGCCAGGTAGCCATCCTCATCTATGTGCACGAATTTCTTAAAGCCTGGTTCTACTGTTATCTTTATGCCGTTGCTAGGATTAATGAATGTCCATGTAAAGTCACTTGGAGGCACTTTTATCCAGGTCTTAATCTTATTAATGGCTGCTGCCTTCTTCTTATCTGTACCAGCCTGGTCAAACTCATCTTTAGCATCCTGAAGGCCATCTGAATAATCTATGTCCAGAAGCAGCTGTTTATACCATCTAAGAGTCTCGTCTACATTATCTTTCGTAAGTCTATTTGCAAGGCCTTCAACTATATTAAAATAATGGCCCCTTGCTATTGCACCTGCATAGCTTCCGTAAGTAAAGTCTCTTTTTGCAGGCTCACCTTCTTCATCAAGGAGAATACCTTGGTTAATAATCCTATTTATCTCTTTTATCTGGTTTTTATCAGATTCTGTTAGGCCATCAAGAGCTCCTGCTCGAGCTACTAATGCTTGGCATCCTGTTACAGATTTTGCAAAATCGCCATCAATCTGTGGTTCACTTACATCAGCATCAAAAGGCGCCTCGGTAACCTTGCGATCTTCCCTCTCTTCATCCCTTGCTGTTTTTTCTACCGGTTTCGCCTCCATCTCTTTTCTGATATTATAAATCTCTCTATCAAGGTCTCTTACTTTTTGTTTAGTACCGCTAAGTAGCTTTATAAAATTGAGTTCCATGCCTAGTTTTTTAAAGCCTTCTTTTCCTATACCAAAATCTACCTTAAGCCAGGGTCTTTGCACAGAGACCTGGACTGCAGAACCTGGTGTAAATGGTGATTCTGCATACTTGTCTCCATCTTTAACATAACTATAGCTCGCGCCAAAAGAAGTCTCTTCGAATCTAACGTTTGCCCCTAGTTCAACAGATACGGGAGAAATACTTGAATAGACCTTTGCTGCTCTCTCAGGAGTATATGTGCCGTATTCTAAGCCAGCTTTCCATGTTATACGATTTAAGCTCGCGGTCACTTCTGCATTGGCTTTTAACAAGCTTTCCTTACTGAATTCTTCTTTTGTTGAGTAAGTTAGCGGCAAGGTTATATAGGGAGATATCCCCTCTTTAGTGTTTTCTACGCCAAGATCTACAGGCTCTAAAGTAAGTCCATGAGGCGCTATTGGTATACGCTGGAACTTAAGTCCAAGTGTCTGTCTTGCTGGCCCGCTTAATCCTCTTGCACCACTACTAATCCCTAACTTAGCATGATCTCGATCAAATCGCGTAACCCCAATCCCTATATCAGTTATTAAGTTGCTATAACCAAAGCCGCTTGGGAAATTTACGCCGAACTCGTAATGCTCTTTCCAGTAATCTCCTTTAGTAGCATCAAGCTTTGCTGCAGAGGCAGTCTCTGCTAAGAACTTAAGCCTTGCGCCTCCGCCTATATCAACATAGGCATGAAACATAAAGTCCATGAACTGGTTTCTTATGGCATTAAATGGCTGATCTAATATATCCAATAGATCCTGTACTTCTTTTATCTCGTCATCTATGTTTTTCGGGCCTTGTTCTAATGCCCACTCAGTGTCACCGCCCTGCTCAAGGATAATCTTGTCCATGTATAGCTTCTCTAAGTCCTCGCGTATACCCTTAAGGCGCAATTCGTGCTGCTTAGAGGTAGTGAAATTCATTCCTCCTGAGGACCTTATAGCAATCTCAGTGCCATCCTTCTTGTAATCTACAGGTAGCAGCCATCGCAATCCTGGCAGGAATTCAGTCTTAAAATGCGGCATATTTCTATATTCTGCAGTAAGGTAAGTACTTTCTTCTATTGTCTCCCAGAGCTTGGCCCATGTAGTTATGTATTGATTGCTTATTGCTTTCTTTAAGTCAGCGTATATCTTTGACTTTATGTGCTTTGCCTCGACATCTAAGAACTTCTGGAATAGCTCAGGCTTGTACTTTGCTAACTCTGTAATGGTATAACCCTTACACTCTTTATCTTTTATTCCTAATGCTTTCAGATATTTCTCGGTATTTAACAGTAGCTGATCTCTATAATTCTTTTTTGCAGCCTCAAGACTTCCAGGAACATCAGGATCATATCCAAAATCTTCCATAAACTTTAAGTACCGAGTCCTCTGCTCGTTTATCTCGGCCTTGTGCTGCTCGCCCATCTCTATATCAGACGCTATTGTGCCGCCTTCTTGCAAGGCCATCTTATATTTATCTATAGCCAAACCTACGTCAACTATTCTATCTTCATAATCCTTAATAGCTACATTAGTACCCTGTACAATAGTGCTCCTATATAGATCTCCATCGCGCTGGTAGTAGTAAGTGTTCTCTGTAGCATTGTACTGCACAGGATCCTTAAACGAACCTTTAATCCCTGCCTCTCTGGACAGGCGCTTCTCAGCATCCTCAACTGCACCAATGCCTAATTTTATTGCATCACGATGGGTAGTCAGGTTAGTCGTTACGTCCATTCCTTCATAGTCCCCTATGCCTGAAGTCGAACTATTAGACATCATCTCTTCTATTAACGTAATCCTAGGGTCTTGAGACCTCTCTCCAAAAAGCACCCAGCCTGTTTTGCCAGGCTCCTTAGAAAATATCCTTTCGGGTATCTTTTCTTCACTGCCAATTAATTCCCTGACCCATTCCAGGACCTTACCTGCCTCAACCTTTTCCACCTCTGGTGGTAATTCTGCTGTTCCTTGATAGTAATAATATTCAAAATAGAATTTAGACTCATCTCCTGATGCTGCATCCCCTGTCTTCCTGGCACCTGCGCCAAAATTATCTCCCTTAACCATGGCAATCTCTTTTATCTCATCGTATCTTTCAGCAGCCTTTCTAAATTCAGCAGCTATCTTATAATCTCCAATATATGGCGGGGCTTTTAAGGCAAGGATATATCTTGCTATATTAGCCCTCTTCATACGGGTATTTTCTGCTGATGGCTGTTGATGCTGCAGCTCCCCTAACGCTATGTCAGCCCGCCTGATTTCCTCATCCAGCCATTCATCATCGCGCATTGCCTGGTCCTTGTCTTCTAATAGGGCCTCTGTGCTTAATTCAATTGAATAACCATCTTTACTTGCTATATCCAGGATCTTTACGCGTCCGACATTTTCATAAGGCAGCCATTTATCCACAACCTGGCCGCCTTTTTGAGAGTAAAGCACTCTATACATTGATTTTTTCTGTATATCATCTATAACATCTGAAACGCTCTTATCGCTATCCTGGTAATAAACCTTGGTGGGCATCCATTCATCATCGTGCTCTATTGCAAGGATATCCCCACTATAGGCCTTGCCGTCAATTACAGGTGAATAGTCATCTCCAAGAATAGCTTCTCCTTCTTTCACCTCTTTGCGCGCTATAGCCCTGTCAAGTGCTGCCTTGTCCTCAAAACACGCCTTTACAACCAATACTGGTTTGGTCTTTTCTGTTCTCTCCCATGTTATCTCGTCTTCTCCTAATGCATTCTTAGTTACTTTGGATTCATATTCATAATATGTAAATTCCTTTTCTCCCAGTATAGTTGCATATCTTAATTTGGCCTTGCATTTTATCTTTCTATTATTGATCTCTATATCCTCTAACTGCTCCTTCATCTTCTGCATGGCAATATTTACTCCGCTCTCTATTTCGTGAGCTTTAGCTTTGATAACCTCTTCCACAGTGGAAATACCCTGTGCATCTACACCCTTATCTATGAGAAAGATCCTGATGTTAGCTCCGGAGCGGCCATCATCATCTTTATCTTCTTCATCACTAACCCTCTTAACATCAGTCAACTGTGCCAATTCCCATTCATTAAGTATTTTGCTACCTGATTCATTGAAGTATAACAGTCTTCCTTTCTGGTGCAGGTGTCCAAGGGTCGTGATTTTCTCGTCCTTCCCGTCGGTTTTGACATGGATTATTTCGTAGTCGCCTGTCTTATACTCGTCTTGATTATAGATCTTTTCGTACTTTTCTTTACTAATACCCTTGATCTTAAACTCGCCTGTCTTAAGGCCTCTAAGAACCTGCTTCTGTGTATAACGTATCTCTCCGCCTACAATGCTCATATCTTTGTTCTCATATCTGTAAGGTGCATTGTATTTGTCTCCCTTGCAGATAATATTCAGAGACCCGCCATCTCTGGCAAGATCTTTTGCATTTTCCCTTCTCTGTACTGGCGCTGGTACAGCACCTTCTCCTGTGCCAGGATGTACATAGCCTTTTTCACCTGGTTTCTTATCCAAATTCCAGCCTTCTGCCATGTCCTTGACTGGACCCATAAGCTGGAGAGGCTTATGCAATGTCTTTTCCAGATCAGGAGGTGGAGGAGGAGGCGACCCTGCAGAAGGATCGTATGGCGGTTCATACTCAGTTTCACGTGGTCCCTTATCAATCCACTCTCCAAGCTCATTCTTATAGACCTCTTCTCCCTCTTCGTCTTCTGGATCTGGGCCAGGACCCGATCCTGCGCTTAAAACTTGAACTTCATGTGATTCCCTGATATCACGGTCTGCACGGTCTGCTAATACAGGTTTACCTTCTTCGCGTTCTTCCTCAATCTCTTCTTCGTCAGGGGTCTCTTCCTTGGGTTTCTTTAGGTCTGCAGCATATTTTTCAGTCTCTCCCTTATGTTCTTTTAGCTGCTTCAGATAGTTATCTTCGGTACTTACCAACTCTGAGAGTTTCTCAGGCTCAAGATTTTCTACATCTTGGAGGCTGTTTATTCCTACCTCAAGGTCCTCTAATGATGAGTAGCTCTTCAGGCTGCTTTCAGTCATGTATGACAAATAGACCAGGGCATTATATGCGCCTGCTTTCTTACCTTTGATCTCAGCTTCTATATCAGGCCTTGATTTCTTTAATAAACTAAAAATCTCTTTTTCTTCTTCGCTTGATAAGACTTCTTTTCTCTCTACCTTAGATTTCAATGCAGCCAATTTTTCATTCTGCTCATTTAATTCCTCAACTGTCTTTATGGTTTCTTTTGTTTTCTCTAACTGCCTGGCTGCAATTTTCTTTAGTAAATCCTTATCATTCTCATCCAGCTTCCCTTCCTTAGCCCTTTCTTTGATGGCCTGCAGCGTTTCTGTAGTAGGCAAGTCTGCAATCTCCTTCTCAAGGCCTCTGATCTGTGCAGATACCGACGCATACTGCTGGGCTTCCTTTATATCAACAAAATCTCCTCCGCTAAACTTATAAAAAATATCACTGACATCAACATGTGTAATAGTCGTAAATATGTCTCCTACCCTGCCACCCAGGGAAATAGCTCCTTCATCTCCCTCTATCATGCCTGCTAAATAATGAATAGCGCCAAAACTCTTTATACCAAGGGCCCCTCCCAAAACAACATCCAATCCATGAGCAGCCTGTAGTACTCCTGCAATCTCAAACTCCACGAACCATATGCCGCCTGCCGCAAGGAGAATAGCTGCTAAGTTGGGCACTGTGAATATCTTTAATGAACTTGCCAGAGTATTTGCTATGCCCCTTAAAACAATGTTATGCCACTTTCTTAAATCTTCCTTTTTCTCTAAGATCTCTTTCTTCTGGTATTCTGTGGATAAGTTCCTGATTTGTCCATACATCCATTCTTTCTGTACTTTAGAGGCCTTGATTCTTCCCTTTAAGAGATCATCACTCAAGGCCTTTACGAGCATGTTAATTGTCTGCTGGGTAAGCTTGTCTTTATTGGCTGATGCTGTATTTAACATCCTGCGTATGGCCTCGAAATTATAACCGCCGAACCTGCCTAATACCTTTTCCAGTTTAGGGTCCCCTATAAGCTTTGTCTGGTCATTCCATTCCTTGCTGTTCAGGAGATGTTTTTTAGCCCATCTTTCTTCCTTTGCCTTGCGCGAGAACTTGGTCAGGTTAAGTCCGAGTGCTGTAAAGATAGGTGATGCCATACCCTGGATACTAAAACTATTCTGGAACTTTGCAGCGCCATGGGCAGCTGTAGATGCAGCATCACCAGTCCCTGGGAGTATTGTACTTAAAAACGTGGATACGGCATCAGATCCAGGGAGCAGTGTCGTCAAAACGTCTCCACCCCCAAGCAAGCCAAACATTACACCTGTACCTATGCCGCTGATAATAAACATCACAGACCTGCGTTTTAAAAATCTTAGAGTAGCCCGGAGAATAACATCGTTAGAGATTATATCTGAAAGCATCATCATGAACTGATTCTTAACAAACGCATCACCTAAGCGGTTTGTGAATCTATTAAACCCTGTGGCTCGCATGTATGAATCTTCTTCGCCCTCAAGTATCACCCTGCCATCTTTATCTAACCTGGCAATATCTGTCTCTACTATCTCTCGGATCTCATCCTTTGCATATTTCTCTACTACGTCTCTATAATCACTGGCAAGGTTAATAGCGGCAAAGTAACGGTAAAATGCTGTAAAGAACATATCCATGAGGTGCAAGCCTTTTTTAGCTACTTTCATAGTAATCTTAAAAGGAACAGCGGGAAGCTTGGCAAGCTTAAAAGGTATGGTTTTAGGATTTTTCCTTAAATCCTTGATCTCATGCATGGTAGCCTGGCCTAGCCTCTTGAGCTTTTCCTTCATGGGCACCTTTGGTCCCTTTAGCTTGGCATCTACTGTTTGTTTATTCTCAACAACGATCTTATGTATATCCTGGCACATCCTGTAAAGTTTTTTCTGGCTATAGGCGCTTAAATCTCCTGTCTCCCCAACATCCTTAAGCCACTGGCGTATTTCTTCTGCTGAAGAGTTACGATAGATCCTTCCCTTCTGACGCAGGAACTTAACTCCAGAGCTGGCCAGGAAATTCATAAATGCATTAGCAAAGCTTAAGCCTATTATTGCCTTTACAACTACAAGGCCAAAAAGGCCTGCAGAAGAAACAACACCAAAACTAGGCACGAGGGCAACTAATGCCACAGTCGCAATAGGCCAAAGCACTCCAAAAAGAACGCTGAGCTTTACAATAGAAATCTTCTCGTTCCAACCTCTCAGGATGTCATATATCAATAAAGGTATAAGTCCTACTGCTACACTAGCCCAGGAAGCTACCTCATTCGTCCAGAAGCCAGTGTCATATTTTGCTGCCATTCTTTGCTGGATTGTCTCTTTTCTATAGATTAGGAATTGGATTGGCTTAGGATACTGGGCTATTAAAGGTATTTGATTGTCTCTATCATCTACGAAGGTCTTATAATGTACGTTTCTGTCTGTAGGATCATAATAATAAGGGCCCTTGCCTTTATTGTTATTGTCTAAAACTACCTTGCCTTCCTCAATGGCCTTTTTAATGGAAGGGTGCAGATCTTCTATAGACGGCGGCCCTGCGCGTATCTCGTCCAAGTTCTTTATATCCTTGGCCTTCTTAAGCATGACTGATAGAGCAGTAAACATTGCAGAGCTGAACGAGCCAACAAGTATCATTGTCCTATTCACTATAGTCGATAAGTCTATGCCGCCAATGTCAATACCCAGCGCACTGAGCAGACCCACTATACCAATCCCAGCAAATAATACTGCTATCCCAGCTGCCACCTTAGGCATCATAGGCTGCTTAGAAGTTGCGGTTTTGCGTTTAGACCTTGCTTTGCCTGTTTTTTCAAGGTAAGCCTGATATTTATCGGATGGCGTGTATTCTAATCTTTCAAATATCTCATCAGGGATAGCTCTTCTGTATTTTTTAATCTTCTTTAAAGTAGCTTTTTCCCATTTTCTATAGAATACTGGATTGGATGATTTAAGGTCTATTTCTCCTGCCTTCATTAATCCTTCGTTATGACATATAAATTCATCTAAAGCAAACCATACGGTACGGGCTTTATCTTTACCTAGTTCATCAATAAAACCGTTATATAATTCATTATCTTTATTTAAGCCTTCATCAATGCCAATATGTCGGAATTCATGTAATGCTATTTCCTTCAATATAAACTCTTTGGTATCTCTAGGTCTCTTGCTAATCTCAGGTAATATAACTGATCTCAAACCTTGATGTCCTGCTGATGCAGGCGGCGCTGCTTCGCCTCTAGAGTAGTCTTTTCTACCGCCATCGCTACGTATCCAGCCAACCTTTTCCCATACTCCAAATTCGAAACTAAACCAGTTATGTCCAACGACTCTAGTCTTACCAAGATCAACTTCGTATGTGCGACTACCATCTCTATTAGCAATTTTAACGACAGATTTCCCTACATAAGTTTCATTGTATTCGAAATTATTTAATATTTCATTCAGCATTCCTATTGTTTCTGAGGAAAATAGTTTGTCAACATCTGGCTTAAACCCTGAAAAATAATTCCTTATCTTTCTCTTCTTAACCTCAGCTGTGTCTTTCTTACCAGCAGCCTTACTTATATCTTTTTTGTCAATAGTACAAGATGAGAAGAATATCATCAGACTGACCAATGGTATCAACAGTAAACCAAACATTCTCCTTATGGAGCGAGTACCTATAGCGTCTGCTTTGGCTCGCAATGACAAGCGAGGAATAAGGGCGCCCGCGGCTTTTGCGGGGGCAAGGCCGGTGTCTGTCTTAGCAACAACAGGGGCGCCCTCCTCTTTAACAGAAACTCTCTTCTTAAGCTTAGCCATGGTCTTGGTCCAAGTCTTTTTCAAGATCGACCGGATGCTCGGAGCTTCGGGGGTGAGGTCGTTGCTCGTTAGACTGGCAGGGTCTTCCGAGTACCCTTTAAAATATTTTACTACGTTTGTATTAGAATTATCTATCAGGACAGTGGTCTTGAATAATGAGCTTAGCTCTGGAGATCCGCCATAATAATCTTCTAGTTCAGCTTTATGCTCGTCAGTAGGGATAATCGCAAAGATATTTCTTCCTCTCCAGTGCTTCTGGAGTATCTCTTGTTTGCTTATAGCTACGTCTTTCCCATCTAATGTCCTTGTTACAAAGTAGTTTTCGCCTTTTCTATCACTATATGCTCCAACTATTGGCATGAAATGGTCAGGCACCAAGAGAATAAAATTGGTGCCTAAGCTCTCTATCTCATCTATATTTATACTGACTAATTTTGCATTACTGACTCCGTGTTTCGCAGCTACCTTACTGATCAATTTGCTGTTAATCTTGCCTTCCATTAGATTCTTAAGCATGGTTGCGTCACTCAGGCCCAGTTTAATCATGTTCACAAGCTCATCACTCATCTCTTTTGCCAATGTATTTCTTGTAACCTTTCCGCCTCCCCACTGCTCAAGCACAACACTAAGCGAATGTACTCCACAATTAACAGCTGAGACCGCGCCAATAGCTATCTCAGCTGTAATTCCTTTAGTATTCTTTACATCTTTTCCAAAAAGCATCTCTATGATGGATTGTGACACTGAAGGATCATCTCGAAGCATCTTATATATAGGTGAGCTTAGTATGGCCTTGGCATCATCAAAAACCTTTTCGACAAATATGTCTACATTGGCCTGATTCGGCATGCCTTCTAACTCTAAGGTTTGCTTGAGGAGTGTGAAGAAAAGCAATGTTTTTAAGGGGAGTTTTTGAGATTCCTTAGAAGCGAGTAATCTGTCAATTTCAGGGCTACCCCTTTCACCATTTCTTACTGCATCATTTAACCATTCATGAGCAATCCCTAATGCAACCATATCCTGGTATCTAGCCTTTGCTCCAGTAATCTTTTCTATTGCGATCTTTATCTGGGTATCTTCTCTTCCTTCAATTATATCTATTTCTCTTTCAGCCCTGGAAACTGGCAATTCTATGGCATTGTCTGCTTCTGTCTTCGGCCTTAACTTGCCGAATGCCTTTATTAACTTTCCTAAACCAAGGCCTGCAGACTTCACAACGCCAAATATAGCCTTATGAGAAGCTCTTGCCCTGGCCCTCTCAGCAGATGATGATTTTCTAGGAGTGGGCTTCTTGACTGATGGGCTGGTCAATTCTTCTCCGTCTTCGCCTTTTGCACCTGCTAGACTTCCATCTCTAGTCTCGCTAATTTTCCAATCCCCATCATAGCCATCTTCAGTACCAACTGTTTTAGGTTTAACTCCAGCTGGAACTTTTTTGCTGACTTTAAAGGCAGGGCCTTTGCCATCTTCTATTGGTAAGCCTACTACTATAAATTGACCTCTTGAGGTATCATAAGCAAGCTTGAATTGATCATCCTGGCCGTCTTCCACCTGAAGTTCCTTAGCAGCTTCAGCCGCAGATGTCTCTATTGTCTCGCCGCCAACATCTATCTGGCTAATCTCTGCAACTTTTACAGCCTTAGGCATCTCACCCTTTGCTTGAGTCTCAAGACCTGTCTCATCATAACCAAGCTGCTGTATTTGAGCATCTTCTGCCTGCACCTTTATCTCTGTCCTTCTATCAGCGCGACTGAATGTATTTGTCTTTTTGTCATACTTTAAGCTGAAAGACACATTACCTACTGAGATCCTTACATCTTTTCCTTCTTTGGCCAACTGCTGTGCACGCTCTATAATATATGGAGCAATAAGATCTGAGGATGTCACGCCTGGTATACCTGTATCAGGCGCTATTCCTTTTTTACTGCCTATATCCATGCCTGCGCCTGCGTCTTCTAAAACTCCTCCTGCTCCGATAATAGCAGGCGCCTTAGTCTCCTTGCTTATACTGCTTATATCGCTTGGTGTAAGTCTGCCCTCGCCTATTATACCTGCATCAATATTTTTCATGTCCAATGCAACATCACTCTGCTGACCATCTATTAATAGGTTCCGCACAGATGCAGAAACAGGACTACCAGGCATTACCATGCCTTCAGGAGTCTCCACTGGCTGCTGAATCCTGCCTGAGATATCTTGCTGGCCAGCTCCTGTTAATACTCCTGAGTCTTTTTCTAATTCTGCACCCACGCCTGCTGGGGCAAGCCCTGCTGCCTTAGAATCTTGCGTTGCTACTGCAGGCGGGTTATTTAGTAATTCTAATAATGCATCTGCTGCCTGATCTAAATCAGCGCCTGGAGCCAACTGCACATTCACAAGCAACACTTCTTCTGACTTCTTTAAATCTTCTGATTCATCTGGCTTTGCCTCTTTTGGAGCCTCTAATAATTTCTTTGCTATCCTTCTTGCCTTTGCAGCAGTCCTGTTCTTAGGATTCTTCATTTCTTCGCTAACTTTAACCAAATAATCCATTTGCTTATCCTGAGGCATTTTCTTAAAGGATTCGTTTATTGCTATCCCGACAGCTGGATCAATGCCTGTCATTTCAGCAAAACTCTCTAATTTCTGAACAGTATCCCATGTTATGTCTGCTGTATTTATATATGCAACGTTTGTCAGAAAATCATAAACACTGCATGCCTTTTCCATCCTGGCAGCCATGTCTTTGGCACCTAAGCCTTGTTCACCTACAAATGAACTCAATATACCTAATTTCTCCTCATTAGATTTCTCCTTCATTACCCTGGTCATAAGACCTTCGAGGCTATTAGCCAGCTTAACTGAATATGCCTTGTTTTCCTTGCCGGAGAGATTAGAAAGCTTTAATGCATTGGCTGGCATGTGGCTCATCTGTGCCATCTCTGCAAACTCTGGCATCTGCGTGATCTTTTCAAACTGCTCAGGATCTTTCTCTTTCATCTGCATAAGCTTTTCAGGCAATTGATTGGCTGGCGTGATTAGCCATGCTGCGAATTCAGGATCTATATTGCTTAGCATATCATAGACATCAAAGGCCTTGCTCATGGTCTCAGAATCAGACAGTACCCTCACATCATATGAATTGGCTAAATTAGCATTTATATCAAGCAATCTCCTCTGGTTTGTCCTGACGAGTTTTTCTTTTTCTGTGCCAGTCTGTCCTATGGCTATGGCATATGCCTTTTTCTTGGATATGCCCATCTTACGTCCGAGACGCCACACTGTATCAAGGGTTATTATCTGGCCAGGTGTCCATATACCTTTATATAGCTGCACTGGTTCTTTTTGAGTGCCTTGAATCATGCTATTATACATATTCATAAAGTTAAGCTCTTCTTTTACCTTAATAAGCTCTTTCTTTTCCTCGTCTGAGAGATAGTATTGCTTGACTAGATTAAGGATAAACTTATCCTGGTCTTTGCCTCCACCAGGAGCAGTACCGTCTATGACTACATTCCTGTAATCCACTAATGCAGACTTCACATCCTTTGAAGAAGCGCCTGATATGGCATTCTTAAATATCGAGAATAACGGAGACTCGCTCTGGACACCTGAAATAGTCTTTGATATCCTTGCCCTGAACTTCTTAAGGCCTTCTTTGTCCTCAGCGCGAGCCTTATCTTTGGTAAGCATTATTGCGCTTGTCGGTAACTGGCTTAAGATCCTTACTATCAAGCTAGGAGCACTAAGTGAGAATACATTAAGGACTTTTGTTACTAGCTCTAATGCAGGCACAGCTATGGCTATGGCCAAAATCCCTGTCAGCATAAGACCTTTTTTAAGAGTCATTTTCTTGAGGTTTAGCTGGCCCTGCATGATCATTCCTATTAAGACAGCTACGGGTAATAAAGCCGGTGCCCATAGAAAAGCAGCTATGCTCAGGCCAAGCGAGAATAATGTCTTGCCTATAGAAGCGCCTTGACCCATCATCTTTGGCATGGTAATCTGCGAGCTCAGTGTCTTGACACTAATGCCTTGTTCTTGCAACTTGCGTATATCTTTTTCAACCCTTTCTGTATCTGTCTTTTTCTTACCTATCTTTACAAAATTATCCTTTACGAGCTGATTAGCACCAGCATTTACGTTCTCACCAGTCGCGTCTATATCCTGGATAAAACTATTCTTGCCTGCTCTTATGCCTTTAGCAGATACATTTTCAATATGTGCATTATCTCCTGCGATGATCTTATTCTCTGTCACTACATTTGATACATAGGCATTCTTACCTATATTAACACCCTTATCAGACACTACATTTTCTACCTTTGAACCTTCTCCTATCTTTCCTGAAAGGATCGTGCTTCCTGTAACAAGTGCCCCTGCAGCTATTACAACGCCATCTCCTATAATACAACCGATGACTATAGCTCCCTCGCCTACGATTACGCCCTTACCTAGCTTAGATTTTTCATCTACCTTTGCTGTGTCAGCAATCTGGGTCGCGAATATATCAACAACAGGTTGTTCTGTCTTTGTTTCAGCCTTTGCCTTAGTCTTTCTTGTTGTCTCCACTACAGGCGGGGCCTTGTCTTCATGGTGTGCTGTCTGATCCCCGGATAAAGACTCACCTATGATTGTCCTAGCAACCTTGATGTGTAATATCCTGCTTAATACAAAATCCTTTGCCTTTATTGCAGAACCTTTTATTGCCGCAGCTACCTTGCCCTCATCTTTTCTTGCCTCAGCTTCTTTACTTGTCAGGACTGACTTTATGTCTCTTACTTCTATCTTCAGGATAGACTTGGTGTCTTCTAATGCCTTATCTGCAAGCTCTCTCTCTGCCTTCTTTTCTTCAGCAATCTTATCTTCCTCAGATTTTCTGGAGATGCTTACAAGTGCTTCTATGATACGAACATCACGGTTCTCCTTCAGGTCTTTATATTTCTTCTTAATCTCCTTTGTAAACTTACCCATCTTATTGAAGTTCTTCTCGTGGGACTGTTTTACAAATTCAATATAACCTACCCATACCTCTCCTGTGGCTGTCATGATCTGTTCGCGCATCTTGTCCTGTGAAGAAGCGCCTAAACTATTCTTGATAAAGTTCTTGAGCTTGTCATCAGAAAGCTTAGAAAGCTCCTCTAAATTAAAGGTCTTTTTATCCAAGGTAATGCCTAAAAGTCTTTCCAGAGACTCTCTAAGTTCACTTACTGCCTTTTTCTTCTGTGCCACAGCCTTCTTTACACTTCCCAGGTGCTGCATGGTCTCTGAGAATTCATCTACTATCTTATCAATAGCGCCATCAAAATACCTCTCAATGTTAGCCTGACTATCTTCGCCTTCCTTTAATATATCGTTATAACGCGATTCAAACCAATCTGCTGAAATATCATGCTCTACCTCATTTGCATCCTTAGTCTTCTTTTTCTGATCAAGATCTTTTTTCTTAAGGACCTTCTGGGTTTCATTAAATAAATCAACAAAATAATCCTGCAGTTTATCAAATTCCTTTTGCTCCTTTGTGGTAAGATTTTGCTCCTTTTCTAATTCCAGGAATCTTTCTTTCTTAGAAAGGACCTTACCCATCTTTATGCCTGCAAGTTCCTGGCTAATTAGATTTTTCTTGTTATAATATATGGCCTCTTCGATCGCATACCAGTCACTTCCATCCAGCATAAGATTCTGGAATGCCTTTCCAAGCATACCGTTCCTTCCACAGCGACCTACTATCTGCAATACTACTCTGAAGCTCCTTGGGAGATAATGGGCTTTAACCCTTACACCATACACTGCTGTTGCAAAATAGTTCATCCTTGCTTCATTAAACTCCTCTTTATTGGCAATAGATTCCTCATCGATCTTATTGAACAGGTCCTCGGCGACTTCAGCCATGAGCTTTCTTTCAGCCCCAAGTTTCTCATCAGTCAATTGCTTTTGGCCAGGCTGTCTTTCAATCTGGTTATATCTACCATCAAGCCCTTTAAGCCTATCAAAAATATTACTATATTTATCAGCATCTTTTCCTAATGAGGATTTAAGTTTCTGTATAACCTCGCCGAGCTTCATAGTCTTTATATCAGTGCCGCGCGAGGTTATAGGAGTAGATATGGTAATCTTCCCGGGCTGGCCTGCTTCTTTTATGAATTTTACTTCATCTGCTTCTTTAATCAAAACCTGGAACTTGTCTTTAAAGGCCTTTCTACTTAATCCCATTTTCTTCAATTTGCTGTCAAGTTCACCCTTGTCTATTGTCTCAAAGACGTATTTCTCAAAATCCTTAGCTTCCCTACCGTCTTTAAAAACCTCTAGCTGAGGAGAACCTGGCTCTTCTTCATGAACTCTAATTATCTCATTTAGGGCGTGCTTAAACTTACTCTTATTGCTGCCGAATATCCTAGGTTTATTGACAATACGCTTTGATACAAAGTGAGATCTCATCTCTATAGTCTTTTTGTTCAAAAGCAGTTTGTTCTCTTCGCGTGACCCAGAAACAGAACCACTGGCACCTCCAAAAGAACCGACCATCTTGTTCAAAAAGATCAGAGCGTTTATCTTAGAAGAGGTCCTGTTTTCCGCCTGTATCTGGATTCCCTTGTGCCTGTGCATGGCCTCAAGGGCTGCATGTATATTCTCAGACCTCTGACCCTCAAGCCTTCTACCGCTTAATAGATCCTTTAATACTATTACTTTTTCGCCGGTCTCATTGCCCTCTTCATCCTTTGCGTCTTCTATTCCATACTGCACATTTTCCTTATATAAATACTCTGCCTCCAGGGCATATTTTACGTCTTCAATGCTAGGCAATTCAACATCATGACCTAAACCCTTTAGGCCCTTTGTTATGTTTGCGATTTGTCCCTTTATGATACCCTCGCCTTCTTTTGTAATCTTGACCTGGCGATTTACAGTATTATATTCTACGAGATACTGTTTTTCGCCTTTTGTTGCCTTCCAATCAATGTCCAGGAGACCTCTTGTCTCTTCTCCGACATATGGAGTTAAACCTTCGGCTATCATCCTTGCTATTTCCTTTGTTGCCTGTTTTTTGGACGAGAGGCCCTTATCTGCGAATGATGTAATAGCATCTGCCATATCCATGACAGTATCCACTTCGTCAATGGTAATATGGGCTGCCTTGAGTAATTCCTTTAATTTCACAGAGTCTGCATCATCCATCTGTAATGCAGAAAGGCCTTTGAATAAAAGTGACTGGAAGTCTGTATAGCATACATCTGAGTTCATTGCATCTAAGGCTTCTTTACTTGACATCTCATTCTTCATGATCGAGATATTCATGCCCAGGGTTGCAAAGGTAAATCTATTATCCATTGCATCGCGCCATGCAAATTCATATGCTGTGCCTGTTACAATAGAAGTCTGGCCCATAAGCGTCCTACAGAAAGCAGAAAGTGTCATGCCATAGGTCTTACCCTCTCCTGTCCCAAACTGCACAAGATTCCCAAGGCCCATTAAGTGGCCTGTGGTTATCTGTTCATCATACTGATGTGAGCCTGTATTAAGGTTCTGCCCGAAATTCAATATTGCGCCTGCCTCTGCCATTACCTTATCAGTAAGGCCTTTTGTCCGCGCTTTTTGCTTTAATGCCTCGGTTTCTGTGCGAAGGACTTGCATAAACTGGTTTATATTTTGAAGTGAGGCATTAAACTCAGCATTGTCCTGTAGCCCTAAGCTCGCTATTGCCTGATTAACATCAATGCCTGTGGACAAAAGCTTATCGCCTGCAACCAGTACCTCTAATACTATGTCTTCTATTGTCTTACCGCCTTCCATCTGTTTCTTAAAGTTATCGATCTCTACCTGCGAAACTCCCATATTCTTCAGGATGGTTTCTGGGTCACCTTTGTGCGCATTAACTACTCCTTCTATTGTTTTCTGAACATTGCCAAACAAGGCCCCCTTGACGGTCTTAGCGATGTCGGTCCATGACTCTTTACTCTTAAGCATCTTGTTTATATCAGCTTTTGTCTCTGCGTCAAAAGAACCTGCGAGTTTCTTAAATAATTTTCCGTATTGTCGCCTTATGGCACCTGCCTTTTCATCTATGAATTGGCCTATCTCTTTTTCAGACTTTGCCTCGTCAAGCTTAGTAAGCCATGCCTCTTGCTCTTCTGATGCCTGATAAACACCTGAGGTATCTGCCTGGTCTTGAGCATCAGCTGTGTCTACGCTGTCAGCTGTGTCTTGGGTTTGAGTCTGGTCAAATGCATCGCTTCTCTGCTGACTAGTACTTGCATCTGCCAGTGTTTCTACCAGCTCTACAGCGTTCTTTTTGGATATGCCAAATTCTTTGGATAAAGCCTTAATGCCCTGGGTTGAAGTAGTTAAGTCGCCTGTCTTTGCAGCTATTGCATTGTTTAAAACAGTATTTGCGCTTTTAAGGAGGGTGTTGAAGGTGGGTAAGTTCATGTTACTGACCTTATTTGTAAGTTTAACTGCATCAGGTGCCCTTGACTGCTGCATCTTACTGAACGCGGCTGTAGCGATATTGAGCTTAGCAGAGTCCGTTGTCTCACCAGAGAGTTTCAAAATCATATCAGCATTAGAGCCTTTGACCTCGCTCTGTATGTCAAAAATCTGCCCTACCGTGAGAGGTCTTTGTGACCAGCTCTCGTTAGATATCTTAGATGCGACCAAGTCTGATTTTACATGAGAAAGTCCCTTTGCATTAAATATCTTCCTTGAAACATTAGCCACTGTCTTTGCCTTAGGACTGTCTACGCTCTTGGCAAAGTCTTCAATATTCCACAAGACCTGGCTTTCATTTTCGGAATTACCTATAGTAAATGCTGAATCAAATGTCAGCTGATTTGCAAGTTCAGGGTTAATGCTAGCTACCTTGTTATAGCCGCTTAACGCACTGACTATATAAGTCTTGGAAATACCCTTTATGCCATTTGTTTCTATAACACCTCTGTACAGTGTATTTCCTGCCTGTGCTATAGATGTTATGCCTGTCTTTTTCATATGACTGGCTACTTCTGAAACATTTGTAGACTTAAACATGCCTTCTGTAATTTTAACTTCTGTAGTCTTGTCTGATGTCTTAAGCTCTAATATACTGGCTTTTTTGGGTGCTGTCTTTGTTTCGCTTGGTGCTCTTTTGGCTGGCGTGGCCTTACTGGTTGATTCTCCAGCAATTCGCATAGGCGTAGATACAGGAGTTGACTCTGCTGCATCTGTGCTTGGTTTTATTTCACCAGTTTCTTTTGTTTCGCTCGCAGGGGTCAAGGTAACTTCCATGGTACTGCCGTCAGTACCTGTAGGAGCAAACTGTTGACCTTCAGATGCCATGGTCCTATCAGCACCTTGCCCCACAATAATATCTATGACGCCTCTGGTAAACCTGGCCTCATTTGCCTTTACACCATCAATAGCAGCGACCACATCTACATCTACGCCACAATTAGAGGCAATACCATTATAATTTTGCACAGACTCCTGTCCCGCAGAATACACCGAAGCAAGTTCTGAAGCAGCCTGTTTTATATTGGATAATATATTTTTATTCTCGGATATTACTTTTATAGCAGTATGACTACCTCTTGTCTTCTTATCAGCAAAAAGCACTTCTTGAAATGAAACATTCCCTAAGATATTAGAACCACTAGCTACTTCGACCTGTTCTAATGTCTGCACTGCCGCCGTCACGGTCTCGCCTTCTTTGTCTGTTAAACCGCCTAAGTTTTCTATTAGAGCTGACAGATCAGAAGTTTCTGTTAAATCACTCTCTCTTGCCACGCTTGAAATCATCTCCAGATTCAGCTCCGGAAGGTTATCTTCTGAAATAGCAATTTCCAACGCACTCGATATATCTTCACTATTTGCAATAAAAGATGTCAGATCTTTATCATTAAGATTGAGGCTATTTAAGCTGTTTAACCCTGAATCCTGCAGATTACTGACTACTTCTTGAGCTGAAACTTCATCTAAAGCATTTAACTTTGCGCCTATTTCATTTCCGGTCTTAATGTCATTAAGTTTACCTATGTCAAATGTATTGGTTGTCGCATCATATGCATCAGCTACGACCATCCTATTGCTAAACACTATACCTGCCTGTTCAGTGCTTAGTTTGGTATCGTCAAGGCTCATCATAGTATCTGTTATCACTGCCAATGCTCCTATGGCGCCCGGTATGCTGACCCCGCTAGATACAATTGCATTTTTTATGCCCTGCGTTACAAGGGTCTTAAAACTTAAGTTCTTTTCAACAGCTATATTGGCCCTTATATTTTGTAATTTTGTCCTTGCCCTGTTAACTCTATTTTCTATAGAACCTTTGTTTTCAGTAATAATAATCTTGCTTTTCATGCTACCACTTTTCCTGACTTCCTTAACTTCGTTTTTCACCTGGATTTTAGACATGTGCCTCTTCAATACATCTACAGTATAATTCTTTGCCCCTCTAGCCTTCTTCAAAGTAAAGTTTGCATCAAGGGTCTGGGCATCATGCGCATAATATCTACTCTTTGCTATGCCTTTAAATCTCTCTCCTCCGATCCTGCCTGTGCCCTGCAATAATTGGGTCTCTGTCATCCTTTCTGCATCTACGATAAAGAGATTAATCTTCCCTCCTTTTTTCTTAAGGAAGTCCAGGCCTGACGAGCCTTTCTTTGCGCCAGTCAATTCAATTTGCCTTGCGTTCTTAAAGGCATAACCTTCCAGGTTCGTGCCTCTGCCTATAAGGTTTGCATCCCCTACTAACCAGCGCACCTTACCAGTGCTTAATTTTCTTAATCCTACTTCCTTCATAGAAATAGTTTCCTTACCGCCGACCATACGTATATGTTTATCTGTAATCAAGCCTTTGTCCTTTAATTTATTTATGAATTGTTTGTTTTGGCATATGTCTCTTCCACCGCCAATCAGTACAATTTCGCCTGCCTTGACCTTGCCGGTTTTTACAAGATATTTTACAAAGAGCCTTGCTTCTCTGGTATCGCTGGTTAAGCTGAGATTAAAGTCGCCTTTTCTTGTCTGCTTTTCCATCTTTTTAAATTTTTCCGCTTTGGTCTTTGAAATCTCTCCGTTTTTATTTTTAAGATACTTGAAATCTCTGGCTATTCTCGAACCTGTTCCCCCAACCTTTATTTTCAACGTATTAGATTCAGTTACAGCTTTTACTGCGCCGGACTGAGT
This sequence comes from Candidatus Gorgyraea atricola, assembly GCA_030765235.1. Classification (NCBI taxonomy): domain Bacteria; kingdom Pseudomonadati; phylum Candidatus Omnitrophota; genus Candidatus Gorgyraea; species Candidatus Gorgyraea atricola. The sequence goes on from JAVCCW010000023.1 coordinate 25,804, forward strand.
AGCACTCACTCCCGCTATATTGTCAAATAATCCCATGAATTCCGTTGACGTCATCCTTATTGAATCAGCAAGAGGTTTACTGATGCGCTTGCCCCATGCGATTTCAAGCATCTGCATCTGGCCTTTGGCAAGCTGCAGGTTTTCCACTGCCTCGCCAGAACTATATGCATCCACTCCATCTTTGGCCATCTGATATTCTGTGCCTATATGATACTCTTGGGCTGAAACACTGTTTGAGAGAAGTTCTGTAATCTCCCTTTCACTATATTTTAACCCCAGCTTCTTGAATTCTTGCGTAATCTGATGTGCCTTCATTTCTATCGCATTGCTCTCTCTTTCTTTAACATTCTTATCTATAACATCAAGTTTTTTCTTAAAAGTGCGGTCTGAAACCTCGGATTCTCTAAGCTTGGCTTCTTCCCTGTTTCTAAAATTATCCTTTTGAGATACAATCCCTTTTGACGTGTCGCTAAGTCGCTTATAAAGCATGAATTCGAGGATCTCCCCTTTAGTATAAGACTTATTATAAGATCTTCCTCTGCCTATGCTTTTATTATATTTTAGTATGCCCTTTGTCTCTGCTTTTACCTGCTTGTCACTAAGATTCTTTATTCCCTTTTTACCATTTTTACCTTTTTTACCGTCTAAGGCTTTGATTATTAGTGTCATTTCCCTGGCTGTGTGCATCTTGTTTCCGCCTCTTGAAAGCGAAGTTACTGGCAGCAAAAATGCAAAGTCAAATTCATCTCCGATTATAGAACCGAGGTTGCATTCCTTCTTTACCTCGGCATCTATCTTTTCCAGCTCTTTTTCGCTTAATTTGTCAAAGTTTTTCTTGTCAAGCCCCAGTTTTTCAGTTGCTTTTGCCCTGGCATCTGCCATCTTCCCTTTACCTATATCGTATGTTGTGACTACAATGCCTCCTTCTCCAGTGTTCTTTAAATTTGTCTCCCTTCCGACAAGTTTAATCTTGCCTAAACTATCGCCATACAATGTCTCCATTGTATTGAATAATTTCTTTGCCTCCTCAAATGTATTTGTCGCAAGCCAGGTCATTTTTCCAACCTCGCCTTTTACCATTGTGCGTATAATAGGAGCTATGACTTCCAGCACTGCTGTCTTTCCTTCTCCTGTGCCTAGAAGGCGGAGGTATCTCCTTGCCTCTGCAACATCACTTTTTACTACGATTGCCTTAAGTATGCCGTCTATTGCCTTTAGCTGGCCTTCGCTTAATTTGAAATCTGGATTAGAATTAAATACTATTTCGCATGACGTTACATAGTCTATCATGTCATTCTTCATGTTTTCCAATGACTTTTCTTTTCCCGCACTATCCTTTGTGTCTAATATCTTTTTCTCTTCAAGGAATTCATTTCTTAGGCTCTTAATCTCAGGGCTCATTTCTCTTTTAACTTGATCCACATCTTGTTCCTTCGCAGCCTCCAATATCAGATGCATCTCGAATTCTTCGCACTTTATTGCGAAATCTTCTCCTCCTATATCTCTAAGATTCTCTAATTTTTTAATCCTCTCTGCATCCTTGGAATTAGACTTGTCAAGTACCTCTATCTTCTTATTGCTGATGTCTATTACTGCATTATCACCTAATTCTGCTATTTTCTCGCGTTGTTCAGTAGTCAGATTCTTGTCAACCTCTTTAAGTTTGGCATTTCTAGCCTCGGTCCTCTTAGACTCGGTTTGTTTTATAATATGATCTCTCAAACCTTTAGCGTCATGTATTGCAGCCTCGACTATAGTTTTACCTACGGCCTTCACTTTAGCCTTCCATCCTTTGACAAGCCTAACATGCTTAATGCCTTTGAGGCCAATATGCCATCTTCCTGCAGTGGCCAGATTTAACGGCGTATGAAGCGCCTGTTTAAGCGACCTGCCCCATTGTTTTAGTCCTGCCATTAATGCTCCTTTTTTACCCCATAAAGCACCTCTTAGACCTTTGCCGCCCTTACGCAAGGCCCTGAAGGTCATTCTCCCTGCCTTAATGCCGCCTTTTCCCAGTAAGCCGAGAGCAGCGAGCTCACCTATGCCCCACCAGACATTTCTGCCCTTACCTTCTTCATCACCTGTAAAATTCGCAAGTATTGCACTGCCCATGGTGTATAGTATCGAATTTTTAAAATCTTTGGTAAAGGTTGCATAGATAGAATATAAGGTATGCATTTCCTTTTTAAATACTTGCTTGTCAAATCCACTTGCGGCATAATCTGTTAATTCAAAAAGCATATTTGTCATGAACTGTACACCATACATAGTGGTGAAGATAAGAAAACCGGTCACTGCTGATGCTGCCGCATAACTAGTGTAAGAAACACCGCTTGATTTACTTAAGCCCTGGGTCATGTCATGTTTTATGGATTCGATTACATAAGTAAAAGAATCACCTGATTTCTTTACTTCTTTTTTATGGTATCTCACATTGTCTTCTTTACCTATTAAACCTGCGGCTGTTTGTGCCCCTCTATGCCATATTCCTTTGACTGCTACTGTTACCATCCTCTGTATACCTTTATTTGAAACAGCCATAACCTTCCCATCGATCTCCTCAATCAGATAATCCTTTGATGAATCCCCTTTGTAACCAAGTTTTTTACTGATCTTTCTATCGAATTTTGCAAGCCAGGAACTTGCAAACCAAGAACCAGATGCCTTTATTGACTTTGTCACATCTACCAATTCATTGTTCTCATTTACAAATAATCTCGTTCCATGCTCATATACACTAATCTCGCCATCTACATTTTTAAACCTCACTGCGCCATGTATGCCACTAATTTCAATATTATAACCAACGCCTATGATAGCTTCGTCGCCATGCGAAAATTCAACTTTATTTTCCTCTCCTTTCGTTGTAATCCAGTAACGGCCGCTTACAGTAAACCCTTTATCGTCCTTATCTCTGGTTATCTTGATATATTTCGTTTTTGCCTCTAGTCTAGGAGGTGGGCCTCCTCCTTCTGTGCCTTCATCTTTTGTAAAAGATACATTTGCGCGGAATGTACCATTCTTTCTGAAATGATGCCCAAGGACAAATGCTGCCTCGTTATCCTTTGTGTAACCAAAAAGTATCTCAGCGCCTTTATCAAGTTCAAACTTAGTCCAACCTTTTCCTCTGACGTCTCTATCTTTAGCAGTCTTTATTTTACCCAGTTTAGCTACTGTAAGATATTCTGCTCCAATCTTTCCTGTCAGATAATCCATACCCTTTAAGTTCACCCATGATTTTTTATCAACATCGATTCTGATTTTACCATTTTCCCGCCTTATTGTTATTGCTATATTACCTCTTTCTCCAGCCTTTAGTTCTGTTCTTACTCCCTTATTCTCCGGATCATGATTGTCTAAATATTCATCAAGGTAATATTCGGTAAACTCTGCGCCTCTTCTTCCATCCCCTACTATCCTACCGCCTATTGTGCCTTTTAGCTGAAATTTACCAAAATTTGTGGAGCCAAACTTCTTAGTAGCTGCTGTTTTGCCTTCTCCCTTTAGTTGCAGTTTTCCATTCTCGTCTCCCACAAAAGTACCTTCTGTAAAAAGTAGCGTCTGCTTTTGTCCGTCTATTATCATTTCGTGTACAGACTTTTTCGTAGACACTACTTTCAGGCCATGGCTCCAAAGATCGCCACGCTCTGTAGAAAATTGTTTCGCGCCTTCCGCTATCTCTGCATGGTCCTCTGTACCTATCACATAGTTCACTGTGTCTATAGTAAACCTTGCACCTTTGGCAAAGAAAAGCATCTTCTCATTCTTGACTTCTATAACACCTCTTGTTATATGATAAACACCATCTTCATCCCTTATGCCATAGGTATTAGTGATGTAAGTGTTTGGTTTTTTAGAATCGTCTCCATCACCATCGGAAGAACCGCTTGGATCTATCCTTACATATCCACCCTTTTTTGTTCTCAATGTGATTACGCCAGAGGATAGAGCAAATACGCCGTTCTTTTTTGTAAAAAACGTTGTTTTGGATTTGCGAGTATCTTTTAATGAGCCTGGACTCCACTCTCTCATTATTCCAAATCTTTCAGTGATGCCGTCTTCATTTTTCTTCTCAACCACTAAATTAGTCATTAATTCATAAGTGGTTGCATCCACTTGACTAAATACACGGACCCAGTTATCTTGGTGATTCTGACGCTTAAGGTTTCTGCGCTCGGAATCAGTAAGTTCAATCGTAACTATCCTGCCAGCAGCTTTAATCTTTACACTACCTCCCTTGAGAAGGTCATCCTTTTTAACATAAACGTCTATAAGACCTGAATCCTTATCCTTTACTTCTTTAATCTTACCTTTATTTTCCGTGACAACCTTACTACGCTCCTTTCTTGAAGTCTTTTGAACAGCCTGTCCCTGTATTATAGTACGTCCTGGCTTACTCAGGTCTTCGCCGGCTACATAATCTTCCATTGCGATGTATGAATTATAGGTACCTTTTATAAAATTTCCGTTTTTGTCGGTCTTCAAAGGTTTGCCATCTTTCGAGCGAATAACATCGAACATACCATCATTCCTTCTAGATGCATACTCATATGTGTCTCCTGTGGACGAATGGATCATCATGTTAGCTACTTCAGCATCCTTATATTCTTTGGTCAACAACCTATCGAACCCTATAACCTCCCTTGTCTTGTGTACGGTTTCATTGTTTTTACCCTTAGTCGTAAGCTTTGCTACTACACCGGTCTTGAGCTGTAATTTTCCGTTTCTATAATTCCATGCACCTTCTGTAAACTTCTCTTCTCCTATTGTAAAGGTGCCACCTTCTGCAATATTAACTTCCAGACCTTCCCTCCATATCACTTCCTGTCCATTCATTATTATGAAATTTCCAGTTACTTCCAAATTGCCGCCATCTAAGTCTTTTACTTCTACAGAATCTCCTGGAGCAGCCTTTGGCACTTCTGGCTGGATTTCTTTTGTCTTTGTTTCTTCTTTATCTTTTGGCAAGTATTGATTTTCAACTATGGTTTTACCTCCAACTTCAGCTTCAGCATAAGCTTCAGCATACAAAATTACGAATTCGCCTTTATCCGTTATAGCGAATTCTCCTTTCTTTATTGTGTAATTTTTGAGACCTTTACCCTCTTTATTAGTGATAATTATCTCTGTGCTATCTTTCTGTTTGAAGGTAAAATCCTTCAGGTTGAAACTTATATTCTCTATACCAGTAAAATCCACTTCTTCTCCGCCTATTGTAAGTTTTAGGTCTAGCTTCTGTATGGCAGAAGCTAACTCGTTCTCAAAATTCTCAGAACTATCCTTATCTATAAATATAAGACCTCCGTACTCACCAATGCTTTCATCTACTTCAAATGCAAACTCTTTCCCTGCTATCTCAAGCGTTACGCCCTGGGTTGACTGTTCCCGTGTCTTCCAGTTGTATTGAAGAGTATCCTCGCCTTCTGCATCATGGCCATCAACCAAGACTGCTATCTTTCCACCTATTATCTTTACCCCACTATTAAAGGTATCTGTCAAATACACCGTACCCTCAGAATGTGTGACTGTGCCGTCGTCATTAAAATTAATCTTTCCACCAAGATAGTCCTTGCCGCCATAGCTCACTATTACAAATTTTTTCAGTTCTTCGACACTCTTTTCTTTGTACGAGCTTTTTACATCTATTTTTGCCTCGATCCATACATCAGCACCTTTAACGAATATCTTTTTCTGGCCCTCTCTTACATCTATAATGCCTTTATCATTTTCTCCCTTCTTGGCCCTTAATACATTGTCTTTATCTCTATATAAAGTTATGCTGGTTTTTACAGGGGATTCTTTTGTTTCTTCTTTTTTAGGATCTGCTGCTTCTTCCTTAGGCTCTTCTATTTTGATATTTCCGTTTTCGACTTTTAAATCAATAATTCCGTTATATACATTGAAATTACCATCCGCTCCTTGAGCAAATAAAGTAGAGCCTTCCTCTATAAGGAAAGTCTGGCCAGTAGCTTTATCAGTTATAAGGATGTCTTTTGTAACTTCGAGAGAGCCGTCTTTTCTTAATTCTATTGCGCTTGCATCGCTTAGCTTAATGCCTTCGATAGAGGTAATCTCTATACTGCCTGGTCCAATTCCAAAGAACTGCGCTCCGTTTTCACCTATCTCTAATGTTATGTCCTTATTCTTACCTAAACCTTCTATGGTCACGACTCCATAAGTCTTATGGAAGCCTGCCCACTGAAATTCTCCGTCAGGCGACTTTTCGGAAAACTCTATTCGCACCTTGCGTTTGCCCAGCTTAGTATCTTCGCCCAGATCAACCTTGCCGAATGCAGTATTTAAATAAGAAACATCCTGCCAGGCTGATCCGCCTTCTCTTAACTTAGCAATTCCGTTGCTGTCATTCTTAAGCTTGCTTCCTTCAGTCCATTCTCCGTAACCGCCCTTGCCCACATCTATGAGCATATTTGCTGAGGTCTCGTCTGTAATCTTTCTGACTAGCTTTCCGCCGCGGTCAAATTCCAGTGAATATTTCATCAGACCAGCTATGGTTCTTTTTCCTGTTTCCTTATCATCTTTAACTACTATGTGACCACCTTCTCCGTCCAGGGGCTTCCCGCCTGATTTACTCTCATCAGACTGCTCAGTATCTGTCTTTGTATCTACCTTTGGTATATCCTTTTTTATGATTCCTACAATCATTGCTTCTGCAATAATGGCCTTATTTCCTATCTTGACGAGCCTTGCTCCAGCTTTAAATGTATAGGTAGCACTATTAAATTCAGTGCTCTTCCCTTCGACAACAATCTCATCCAGATCTTTAGTAGTCCGCCATCCATCGCTGGTCAGCACTGCTTCTACATCTTCAAACTCATGGCCATCTATGGTAGTAACCTTAGATATTTTTATCTTTATATCCAAGTCTTTATTTATGTCAAACTTCACATTACCCTTATCATCTATCGTGACTGCGATTGTCTGGCCTGGATTAAGGTCAAAACCAAAAATCCTGGTTGCATTAAAGGTTATACTGCCTTCTAATGCAAGGGCCCTATTACCAAAGTCTAAAGTAAACTGTTTGCCAGCTTCTAAATGCAGGTCACGACTATCGCTAAAGCCGCCTTCACCTGCTGTATATGTTCCTCCTGCAAAGATCTTTCTTCCACCCTTTACTTCTATATCGCCATCGACCCAGGCCTCAGTATTTATATCACCGTAGATCTTACCTTCAGATTTTTTACTTGTCTGAGGCTTTGTATCTGAAGGGCTAGATCCTCCCTTATCTATCTTAACCCATCCTTTTAACATGCCATCCCAGATAAGCGGGGTCACTTTACCGCTTATAAATACTAATTTAACCTTTGAGTCTATTGTAATAGTCTGCTTGGCGTTATTGTCATCGCTCTTCTCGGCGCTTTTCTCTATGGCTTTATCTATGGACCATAGATCATCTCCTGCTAAGGTATAAGTAACGCCTCCATGTACAAACTCCTTGCCTATCTTATCTTCTAATGCCTTTTCAAATTCTACGCCTACAGGTGTAAGCCTTACGTTTATATAGGTATCCTTTTCTCCTTTAAGTTGCGCAGTGCCTAAAACAAGTTTACCTTCAACATCTTGAACCTCAAACTTTAAGGTCTGGCCTTCTACCTTGACCTCTACCCACTTATCCGCATCTCCATCTTCTAAGATAAACTGACCTTCCTGAGAGATGATCTTTCCAGTAGCAGCGTCTCTGTATACAGTGACCTCTGCGTATAGGACCCTTCCTGTCTTGAGCAGGCTCTCTCCGAGACGAAAGCCTGTATTTATTATTAAGGTTTGCTTGGCGCTCCTGATCCTTATGCTATTGACACTAAAGAGGTTCTGGCGCACAGCTTCTTTATTGTTCTCTATGTAAGTCTGGTAATTCTTGTAACCCTTAGAGTTCTTATCGCTGTACCTCTTTTCTGTCTTGTCCTCTATTTCTCCAAGTATCTTCAGGGATTGGTTAAATAGCTCTGCGGCCTCTTTAAAGTCGCCGACTTCCCTGGCTGCCTGGGCTTTTTTAAAGGTCTCTGAGAATAGCTGCATGTCCACATAATCTGTGTAATCGCTGAGTGGGATTGCTTCGTCGCTCGCGGAGTTTACCCTCCGAAGCCTTGGCGAAGGAGGGCTCCATCCTCGCAATGACAATGACTCTTTCAAGGCGCCTACTATCTCTGTTAGGGCGGGTTTTGTAAGGCCGAATGGTGTAAATGCATCCATGAAATCCTTGGCCAACTCCTTATCCTCATCAGAAGGGTTAAGGATGGCCTTGTAGAACCCAATTATATTCTGAAGCGCTATTTTTGTCCTTTCCGCCTGATCTTTTACGCCAGGAGGAAAGAAATCTGCGCTTGCAAATTTTTCCTTGTAGGTCTCAACAAGGTATTTAGCTAGACCTGCCCAGCCTCCTTCTTTAAAGGCTTCTGCCATCTCCTTGTAATGGCCAACAAGTTCTTGAGAAAATACCATTGCTGGGAGTGCATGTTGAGGGTCTCCTCCTACAAACAAGTCACGGATTACCTGATGAAACTCATGGTGGCCATATTCGTGTTTTGCTGTTGGTACAAACTCTTTAGCGATCTCTTCATCAGTGCCTTCTACTAGTTTAAATAGAATCATGCCATTACTAGGGTCATAAAGCCCCTTGGTATTTGCGCCTAACTTTGTATCGTTTTCCTTAATATAGCTTTCACTAATGGCGTCGATCTTTTTATTATTGTTGAGATATTCAATAAAATTCTCCAGGGCCTTATATTCTTCTGTGCCTTTCGTTAGCCCTTCCAGCTCTTTCTCAAGCTCTTCCACAACAACATCACGGATATGCAGTGCCTTGTCCTTTCTCTCATTGTCACCCTTTGTGTCTTTATCTACAGGAAGTGCTTTACCTGATTCAGAAGCGAATATAACAACAGGTTTTGAGAGCTGTATAGCATCAGAGGGCGCCTGTGTTATCTTTTCAAAGTCTGCGTCACTCTTTATGTTGATATGATTGATCAATCGATCAAAGAACTCAGAATAGCCTGGATAGTTTGTTTTTGCCCCCTCTAAAATGTCCAGTGCTTCTTGGCGAGTAAGGCCGCTATTTTGAGTCCTGAGTGCATCATAGGCGTATTCGTCCTTTTCTTTGTTGTCCGTGAAGTCTTTGTTATTGGATATGGTTATCAGCATATTTATCAAGCCTGACTTTCTATCCGCAGACCAGGTACTCTTCCTGTAAAGCTCCATATTGCCACTTTCTGTCCTGACAATTTTTATAAGGCTTGCGCCATTGTTATCAAAATCTTCCTCCAGGACTACAGGGGTAGCTGCGTCCAGGAGATTTCCATCTGGATCTTTATCCTTAAACTCGTTAAGATCAATGCCTAATTTTTCAAGCTGTCCAAGTTTAAGGCGACATACCCTCTTTATGAACGGTAACTCAGGCTCTACTGGTCTTGGACCAGGGGATTTTGCTGCAAAAGCTGCTATAATCTTGTCTATAGGTAAGCCCTCTGCTTGCGTGCCTCTTTTTTTAACTGTTTCACGCTCAAGCCGGCCATCGCCTGTCAGCCTAAATAATTCGTCAGACTCACCATTTATTACATCACTTATTACAAGTTCTTCTTGTTCGTTTACTTTTACAATTTCAACCTCTACTTCGCTCTCTCGGTCTAAGCCTTCAAGGGCATCTTTGTCAACGCCTAATTCTATAAGTAAATCTATAACTTCACCGAGCAGCTTAAGCTTATCATCCTGCTTGACTAACCTATCAACTCCTCCAGCGCCTGACTTCTGTATCCACATCTCAGACCAGTTCCCATTCATGAAATCTTTGAATGTCTTATAAAATTCTTTGGTTACCTGAGAGGTAGCGCCAGCTTTTTTAGGATCAATTGTCTTTTCAGCTACAATGTATTTTACGGATTCTGTTTCTACTTCCTTTCCTGCCTTTTCTATCGCATCTTGTTCTGCTTCTGTAAGTATAGTACCTGTATCTTTCCTAGTTTTATGCTTTTCCACAGAGACATCAGTGTATGGAGCCATTCTTTTTACTGTATTGACAAAGCTGTCAAAACCAGTTAAAACTGAGTTTCGGAAAATAGTATAGATCGGATTTTCACTCTCAATGCCCCATTTGTTTTTCTTTTTATTCTTAAAAGGCTCTACTGACTTAAGACTTGGCAGGGCTGCCTCAAGGGTTACCCTTGTCATGCTCAACAAGATAGGATCAGCTGGGGAAAGCAGTATAAGCGTGAGGGCTGCGGTCCACCTCTTCCATTTCTTATACTGGTTATTCCATTTGCCTAAGTCAATGACTTCAGCAGCAGTCTGCCTGGCTGCATCATAGGCTGCAATGGTTAAGGCCATGGCAACAGTCTTAAAGATAGAGCCGCGGCCGAGATCTCCTGCCCCTTTACCAAGCCACAGATATTTCTCGCTAATCTCTTTCCATCTCTCAAAAACACCCCCGGTTTTGGCTATCTTGCTCGCTAATTTTTTAGAGGCATTTCCGAGAAATTCACCAATATACTTGCCTGTTACGTCGAGCGCAACAGATATGCCAAACGTGGTAAAATCAAAGTAAGGATTATCAAAGAGCTTGAGTTTAACCTTTTTCCTGCCATTAATAGCTTTCTCATCATCTATTTCCTTTACAGTCGGAGAGCCATCCATGCGCCATCTGGCATAGCTTAGCCAAAGATTCTTTATGACGCTATTTCTGAGGACCTTCAAAAACTTTATATATTTCTTCGCCTTCCAAACCTTTTCCAGCTTGTCTAGGTCCTTCAGGTCCTTTAAGATGCTGTTTGCCAATTTTAGAAGCTTTGGAGAATCTTTGAGGGCAGCCAATATTTCAGCTTTACTTAAATATTCATGCACTTCTCCCAGGGCCTCTGTTATTTTTGCTACGGTCTGGGCATTCTCAAGCTTCTCTATTAACTCCGGTACTTTTTCTAGTTTCTTTAGTTCCTTTAACTTTTCGAGTTTGTCTGCCTGCTCTCCCTCTGGTGTTGGTTTTGCCAGAGAATATACAATCGCAACTATTATAAGAGCAATGGCAAATTTCTCAAAAAAGTACCCAAAGTTATGGACTTCCTCTGTCTTGCCGTCTTTTTCTTTCTTGTGACTGCTAGCTCGGCTGCCTTCACTATCATAACCATAGGTCATTATTACTTTCTGGTTTTTGGTCATGCTAGCTACTGCGTAGGTAAATGTACTTCCTATTGCCCGGCCAGCCTGTTCAGCAAGAAAACCTATTATCATGGCAACCAAAGGTCCTAATCCTGCAGCAGTACAGATTATTATTGCCAAAGCGCTGAATATAATGCCCAGCGTGCCCTTGCCGCTCTTTATAACCTTGGTGTATGTATCAAGATCAGTAACGCTCTTTACTAAATGTCCGTTCTTATAGCTATTCTCAATAGTCGCGGTGGTGGTATATTTTACTGTGTTGCCGCCTTCTTCCTTGGTCTGGTATCTCTTTCCTTTTTCCCTGTAGGAGGCTATGTTTCCAAAGCCGTCATATTTTATGTTCTTTCTTGTAAATATCTGCTGTTCTTTGCGGCCGGATGGGCTATAATTAGTCTGGTCAAAGGATGAGATTTGTCCAAGGGAATTGTAGCGGATATTTGACTGGGTATATGGGTCTATCTTATCAAATCTATGTTTATTGCAATTCCAAAATCTAGAGCCAGTACTCTTAAACTCCTTGACCCTGCCTTTTAGGTCATATTTAAATCCAGTCGATGTTTCTTCATGGTCATATAAAACTCTGTATTGATATTCTAATTTGGTCACGGGCACTAAGTTATCGTAATAATAGTCCTCATCATGAATGGCTTCTATAAGGTTTGTCTCGAAGTCTGTCGTGCCTAGAAGATATGCATAATCCTCGTCGCTTACCACATCTGCATGTCCTAGTAACGTATCTTTTTTATATGTCCACTTACTCCAGCATGTTCCTTTTGTATGCTTGGTCGCAATCTGACCGTAGTTATCATAAGTGAGATTAACCTCCCAGCTATATTCACTGAGATTCTCATTAGACCCTGTTTCATAGTAATACGTGGATTTTCCATGATCGTGATAATTTCCATAGTAGTAATATGTTCTATGGAAATTAAAAGTACCGCGGCTATCTTCTCCATGGAGACTCTCTACGTCAAGGCGATTCATGCCACCATAATAGGTAAGATTAACTACTGAATAGCTGGTAACTTCATAACCTTCCTCTACGAATGCCCCCCAATCAAGCAATCCTGTTTCATCACCTATTTCATCATATATTTTTATCTCATTACCTATGCCTTTTGTGTTTTCTGTGTTTTTAAGTTCAGTACCCAGGATCTCTTCTACCCTTAAGGTCTGGCGCACAACAGTCCCATCTATATTATTCACCTTTATCCTCAGCGTCTTCTCAGTAATATATTTGTCTCCGCCGCTTAATAGTGCACCTGTTATATCAAAGGTAATGCTACGCGTCCTGGTCCCGACTTTCATATGAGAGTTCTCATCCCTTATGTAGGTAATAAAATCGAAACTTTTCTCATCTGAATAGTGGCTGGTCCACTTACTCCTAAGCAGATTAGAAAGTCTATTAGGCTTGGAGAAGGCGGTCAAGTTAATCCCATAACTCTCATGATTTATTGCGCCTTTCTGCCTTCCTGCTATGTCTTTAAAAATATCGCTGTATTGGGAACAATATTCATAGAATAAGGAGCTGCCGCGCATTATTAAATTCTCCCACTCAAGATTCCCATCTGCATCTACATCTGGCTGATCTGTAAGATTAACACTTATAAGAATATCCCATTGTGCGCTTAATATGCTTGTCTCTGTAAGAGTAACAGTGCCAAATGAATAGCCATCTCTTCTTCTCAGAAAATATATCAAAGAATTCTTCTCTGGTATAATAGAATCTTGTGAGGCGACACCCCATTCATCTAAAGACTGCGTGGAATATCCCACAATTACACCCTGATTATTTCTATAACTCTCTATCCTTTGAAGGGTGTAAAACTCTGGGGAGGCAATGTTATAGTCCCTGATTTCCTCGCCCACCCTGATTCCTTGTTTGTAATAGCCTGCTGTTGTGCTCTTTCTTACAAGGATTCCATTGGTGAGGTCCTTAAGAACTGTATCGCCAATATTTTCGCCAAAATCAAATAATTCATACGTATCTATCTCCTGCGCAACCTGCCACCTGTATGTAGCGACATAGTGAGACTGATTTGCTGTTTCCGACCACCTCCCAAATGCTGCCAACTGCTTAAACACGCTGAGTATCACCTTTCTTTCAACAGCAACCTCGAACGGGTCCTTTGTCAAAGATTCATTTACATCATCAGTGGCAAGATCATCGTCCTGGGTAACAAACTCATATGAGCAGATTTCTGTAACAAGATAACCGCCTTCATTTACCTTCTTTGATGCCACCTGCTTGGTAACAGCAATGGGATCTTCATAATCAGCCGTACTTAAATCTCCATCGTATCCGGGGATATAATCTTTAAATATAGTCTCTGTCTCTACAGAACCATCTAAGGTGTTTTTCTTTCTCCTTACTTCTTTTATTCCTGATTTGAAATGCATCTGATTATCGGAATTATTAAAATCGTTTATAATATAATTACCGGAAGAAAAGTCTGCCCTGTATATGCGGGCCACTACAACATCATATGTAGAGGTCTTGGATACAATTTCGCTATCTTCTATCGCGGTCCACGATATTTCCTTCATGCTTTCTACATATTTTGGAGAATCAGGGGAACTGGAATCATAGATTGCATCATAAGTTATCACAACTGTACATAATTCTTTTATCGGATTTCCGTCCCCATCCACATCTCCGTCCTCATTCACAAAATCTCTGTAGAACTCTTGACGAGAAACATACTGTTTAGAATAGATTTCATTAGAAAGGTCGTGGCAGATGATATCAGAGGTATCTATAACTTCAACTACTCTTTTGACATTCTCTATAGTCTCTATTTTTTTCGAGTATTCTTTTATAGTAGATAATTGCCATACAGTAGCCTTTAAATCATCTATTGCATATTCCCTGTTTTCAACGACCTTTTTAGCTCTATAAATGCCTTCACTTATTTCCTCTTTCTCACGGTATATAAGCTGTAGCGACTCTTTGAAATGCAGGCCATCAATATTTACCCAGCTCTCTACGTGGCTGACCGGCATTGTGCTGTCATCATATAGCTCCTCCTCGGCATAGTAACTATAGGTAAAGGTATCAAAGATATCTTGGTCACCAACACTTATAAGATGCTCTGAGACGCGGACGAGTCTGTCATCTGAAATGCTCTCATTGTTCTCATCGGTGGCACTGTCATTAAGTAAGGTTTCATATTGGAAATCAACTGATTCTCTTACGAGATTTGTGCCGCTCGGGTCTACGATATTTCTTATGTCTACCCACACGACTGTCTCTTCCTCATTTATCTCGTTCTTTCTCTTATCCCTGAATGTATAACGGATATTGTCTGTGTAAAGAATCCCGCCTACATTAAACTTGGTATTTATGATCTCTACGTGGATCTTACCTTCTTTCTGAGACTCAAAATCTCCAGCTATCTCTCTCCACTCATGGTGGGTCTCCTGTACATATTCCATTAGTTGTGTGTTTACCTTATATAGGTTTATAGCTTCGTTGTCAGGCACTGAAGAATCTTCCTCCCAGTAGCCATCTTCATTAAAACTGCCTGATTCCCACGCTCCAATAGCAAAATAGATCTCTATGACATTCACGGTTGTATTAGGCTTTATGGTCCCATCTGTTTCGTCTATTACCTCACGCTCATCAGAATAGTCATACCTGATATTGTCCAGTAACAGCTCATCGTCAAACACGTGGAAGGTCTGGGTTATGGTCTTGGTTAGAATCAATTCACGTACATCGTCCCACACGTCCTCTTTATGGATATGCTGTACAGCCTCAACAAAATAACCTCCACCTTGATAAATGACATCCCAATCAGTGGTGTAATATATGCGTGTCTCTACTACACTGTCAAATACGCTGAGTCTATAGTTATACTGCACAGTATCGAGTAAGAATAAGTAATCTTCTGTAGGCGTATAGTTTTCTGAATGTGCGTGATCAGTATAATTATTTGACCCTTGCACTAAACCTAAAGGTATAGGTACATAGTTTTCCACAACTTGCACTTTGCGTGGATCTTCTGACCCAAAAACTTCTTTCTCGGACTCATATGCATACTGGACCTTGTCTAAATATCTTTGCTCTTCATCTATGAATCTCCAGTCATAATACTCAATTACCTTTACAGTCTTTAGTCCTTCAAGGGTCTGTCGTTCGGTAATATATTGCTCTATATTTGAACTCATGGACTGCAAGCCTGGCTCAGTACTTTCAGTATTGGTATAAAGGACATCGTTATCGCCTTTAGTATGATAGCGTTCCTGGGTCTTATAAATAGTCTTATTGCCAGGGACATCATATGTGAGTGTAAAATTAGTAACAGTATATGCCTTATGCTTTTTAGGACCTGGCTTTGACTTATCTGATATACCCTCTGTAGCATATACCTCATACTCTTCATCATCTATTTCATGCAATTCCCTGGTACTCTTAAAAGAAATCTGCAATTCCGTTTTTATCGAGCCTTCGTATGTCTGCGTGTTGGTAACAACCCTGCCACCTATGCCAGGTATTGGATCCTGTTCAAAGGTCTTCCATGATTTAAATGTGGTGGTACCTATATACTGATTAGTCGCGTTTATACCTAAACCTGCTTCGTAATTTTTCAAGACATCTACGATAATGCCGTCTTG
Organism: Candidatus Gorgyraea atricola; assembly: GCA_030765235.1. NCBI lineage: Bacteria > Pseudomonadati > Candidatus Omnitrophota > Candidatus Gorgyraea > Candidatus Gorgyraea atricola. The sequence goes on from JAVCCW010000023.1 coordinate 41,581, forward strand.
CTCTTCTTCTCTATAATTAAGCTGCAGGGCTGTAAGCACTGGCTTATCCATGCCATGTATGGACTCATAATAAGCTGATACGCGTTTAGCACTGCCATCCAATTCATCCACAACTGTATAGTCCTTTTGAAGATTTATTAAGAATACGCCTGGAGTATCGACCATGTCTATACCAGATAGATCCCCTTGCATGCCTTCAAAGGATTCAATAATAGTAACATCTTTACTATCTGTCTCATTGTTTTCAGGATTAATAATTACTTCATCGTCATGGTCCAATGTGTATATGTATCTTACAGAAGATACTATGCCAAGGAACTTTGTCTCCTGAACCCTTATGTCACGAGTCATGCCATCAAGTTTAGTTTTGCGCTTATCAAGGTATTCCTCTATGGTACTATTAAGGAATGACTCGTTATTAATGATATCGAAATTCTTTATCGTAGTGATGATTTTCTGCCTATCGGAATCCCAGTCTTTGCTGGTGTTTTGTCTAGAAACAAGGTGTCCCTTACCGTCTATAACATCGTAATTTTCTGTGACTTGCTCTAACTTGCCATCTCCTGATATCTGCGCGTAGGACTTTTGAGCTGTTGCAAAGTCAGAGTTAAAGGTGAAACCAGCTCCTGATGGCATTACTATCTGGTCCTCACGGTGCGTGACTATGATACTATTTCCAGATGAGTGAAACCCCTTATAGGTAAACCAGCGACCTGTGTGGGTAATGCCATTACCTAGATATGTATCAGTAATAGTTAAAACTGTAGCATCAGCTAGGCCCTTCATATCCAAGTTCCTCAGGCCAACGCCGTTATAGATGTATTGGATTTGATATGGACGATCCTGGGTTATATTAGCCCCATTTGTAGCATTGTAGAACTTTACTACAGTGACGAGCTTGCTAGTCCAGTCTAGATCTGTATCGTGTATAGTCTTATAACTCCTGTATGCCTCGCCTACGACAAGTATGCGGCCCGAAGGCAGGTCTATGTATTCAAATTTCACTGAGAAACTAACAATGCCATTCTCTGCAGGATCCCATTCTTTACAAGAGATAGTTGTGCTGTCCTCAAAACTAAAGTGTCTATAATCATTTGTTATATTAGCTACCTCTCCAGCACCTACCCACTTAAACATCTTACCCTGTCCATCAGATACCTGCTTATAGATCTCTTGTCTGTTATCAACTATGGGCTGGCCCTGAAAAGTAGGGATATACTGGTCAGATCCAATGGCCTGATAATTAACAACTACAGTAATAGTGCTGGTCTTGGCTTCGCCAGATAAGCCTCCGGATGAATGCGTTTCTCTATCTTTCTTATACATCTCCTGTTTCACATTCAGATATTGTGTACCAGCGATAAAATCAAAGTAATTATTTACACTGACAAGGCCCCTGTCTTCAGTGGTCTGCCATTCCTTGTGCGTCTCTGTTACACTGGTACACACGCCTAAATAATAGGTGTACTCAACCAGGATCTTTCTATTATTTGTAGAGTCAAATGCATTAAAGTACCAGTGGACTGTGGTAGGCAGAGAATAGTCTTCCATCTGTCCAGAAGAGTTTAGATAGGCATCATGGTTTTCTGTAATGGTAACGAGTCTGTTATTTATGTTGCCGGATTGGTGATTTAGATGTACGCCTTCAAGAGATTTGTAGGTCTTCTGTAGTGCACTTAGATAAGCCTGGCTATCAATATAATCATATGTGCGAGTAACACTATAGGCAGCATCTGGTTTTGTAGGATCAGATTCCTTAAGTGTGGTCTGTATAGTAGATAGGTGCTCATCATAGTGATAATCATTAAGATCGCCGGATACAGGATTATTGGGCAGCCAGTCTATAGTGTAAGTCACCTGAACCACTTTCCCTGCTTCCTTCATCTTAAAGATGCGCTGTATGGTGCTTGGATCCTCTAATATGCGGTCTAGTTCATTCGCTACAATGCCTATCACATCATAGTTTTTAACCACAGTTATGGAGCTGGTATCAACATTTGTCCTGATGTCTTTTTGCGGGTCTATCTTATAGCTCTCTGAAAACGCGCTCAAATATCTAACATCTGCTATTAGATCATACACTGTATTCTCAGTGACCATGCCTAATGCAGCATCCCATCTCTTTTCAGTTTTTGTTACATTGCTAAAAATCTCTGTATAAGTGCCGTTAATAGGTACATTCTCGTAAGTATAGGTAAACTGCGTAAGTTTACCTGTCTCAGGTGCGCTAAAGTACCATTGAATAGTGGTAGGCGCTTCTGTAAATAGCTCCATGGTATTAGAAGAATTTATATAGGCGTCATAGTTTTCTACTACAGTGACTAATCTTTCGCCGCCTTCAAGGGATTTCTTTTCCTTATAGCTTTCCTGCTGTGAGCTGAGGTATTTCTGGTCTCCTATCTTGTCATAAGTAGTGGTAGTTGTAATAAGGTTAGTTCCAGAGGCGCTCTTTCTGATCTCTTGTATGGTTGAAAGGTAAGAGGTGTCCAGATAGTCAAAGTTATAAACAGTCTGCACGAATTCGCCGTCTATATCAGCGCCAAAATACCATGTAATGGTAGTAGGTTTATCCAGCAGTGCTAAGTCTGGACCTATAACATCATAACTTTCAACAACTGTCACTGCCCTCATATCTGGTGAAGTCTTAGTGAAATCCACATCTCTCTTGTCCTTGTAACTATACTGTAAGTTTGAAAGATATTCGGTCCCGTCTATCACATCATATGTCTTTATCTCTTGGGCCAGGACAGAAGTGTTATACACGTTTTCTATTATCTTCTTATGCATCTTTTGTGTCTGCGTATGGAAACCAAACTCCTCTGTAGTGGTTATGATCCTGTAAGGCATGAAAGTAAAAATTACTTTGAAAGAATTGGCCAGCCTCTTTATTTCATTATCATTAGTATGCCTAAGGAAAGACGGTTTTAAAGAGCGCCAAAATATCTGAGCCTTCAGCTTAGTGATAGTAACTATAATTGCAGCTATTGCCGCAAGATCTGCTCCTTCCTGTGTGAGGAGTGCAGCAACATTGTTTTCGTCTAAGGATGATATGAATGCCCTTGCTGCAGCAGCCTTATCACTGGATGGGTCTTCTTTAGACAGTGTGTCCATAACATCCATAAAGCCTATGATGAAACTCAGGTCTTTACTGATTTCCTCATGCTTTGTGTGGAGGCCGAACTCATAGGTGTCTACGATCTGAGTGAGGCTATTGTTTGTGTAGTTGGGCTTCTGAAAGGATTCCTGTGTAAAGGTCTCGATGCCATGCTCTTTGTTCACTACAGTAGTAACGATTCTATATTCACCATCTATAAAGCGAACATCCTTTGTTATTTCCTGGGTGGAGGTGGGGATGCCATATTCAGAGATTTCAGTAGTGGTGGCAAGCGAAGAGTCAGGATCTGTGGATGCTATAACGTTTCTTAACTCGGTAATTGTAGGGACATCATTCTTTAGCACCATGGCCATGGTCTTCAGCATCATACCACTAGCCTGTTTTAACGAAGAGACGATTTCTGTTATTGTAGAGGCGAGTTGTGGATCTACTCCTTCCTGCATCAAAAGCTCTTCTATCTGAGACACATCATCATCAGTAAGAGATAGTATAAAGGCCCTGGCATCCTGTGCTTCCTGGCTTGAAGGATCAACTAATGCCAGTGTATCTATGGCATTAACTAAGTCTCCTGCTATCCTGGAGCCAAGAATAACATCCTTAGAGATCTCTTCGTGTTTTGTGTGAAAGCCAAATTCATAGGTGTCTATAGCCTGGACTATGTTGGGCTTTGTGTCGTTCAGCTTTCGGTAGGATTCCTGTGTGAATGTCTCGATGCCAAGTTCTTTGGTCTTTGCTATGGTGACGATTACAGGATCAGGCAATCCATCTATTGTCCTTTTTTCTTTGGTGATTTCCTGGGTAGAGGTCAGGATGTCGTATTCGGAGATTTCAGTAATAGTAGTGTCTGCGGAAAAATCACTTGATGTAAGCTCATCTCTAAATGCAGCAAGCTTTTCTATTATGGTTGAAAGACCTGTATTAAAGCCTATTAGTGCAGCAGGATCAGTCGTATTATCAATCCCTTTGAGGATG